>JAHEAA010000002.1 GCA_019721035.1 Candidatus Sysuiplasma acidicola | reverse complement strand
GAAATCAAGGTTCCGGTTTTTGGAATTCGCAACGAAAAAAGTGCAGTAAAGATTGTCAGGGCTGGATTGCAGCAGTTTGAAAAGGCAGATGTCAAGATCATAGATACAAGCGGAAGACACTCGTTGGAAAAAGACCTTATTGATGAAATAATGGATGTGGAAGCTGCGGCTAAGCCGGAACAGAGGATTCTAGTCCTGGATTCCTCGGTTGGCCAGCAAGCCGGAAACCAGGCGAAGGCATTCCACGACGCGGTCAAGGTCAATGGAGTCATACTGACCAAGCTCGACGGAACGGCAAAGGGGGGAGGTGCGTTGAGTGCAGTGGGTCATACCGGTGCGCCCATTCTCTTCATCGGGACCGGGGAACACATTGAGGATCTTGAAACTTTCAACCCGGAGCGCTTCATATCAAGACTCCTCGGCATGGGCGACATGCACGCGCTCCTTGAAAAGATGAGGGAGTCGATTGACGAGAATAAGGCTGAAGAAACGGCCAGGAAGATCATATCGGGTCATTTCACACTCAGGGAGATGTATGAGCAAATGGAGATGATGGCGGATGTCGGTCCGCTCAAGAAAATCATGTCTATGCTCCCTGGGATGCCCGGCATGAAGACTGATGTGGATCCAGAGGAGTTACAGCAACGCCTCTCCAGATTCAGAGTCATAATGGACTCAATGACGGCTGAGGAGCTGGATAACCCGAAGATAATCAAGTCTGGAAGGATATTGAGAATAGCAAGAGGATCCGGAACAGAACAAAAACAGGTCAGGGAATTGCTCAAACAGTACAATCTTTCAAGGCGTGCAGTAAAGGGTTTCCTCGGTAACAGGCAGATAAGGCGGCAGCTCATGAAGCAGATGAGGGATCAGGGAACACAGGATGGATAATGGAATACAGCCGGGCAGCAGACATTATGTTGTGATATCACACACGGTCCCCGCCGACGGCGATTTCAGCCTCAATGATCTTCCAGGCAGCGGTGGCAGGATTGATGTCATTGCAAGATGCATTTCCTCTGCACTTTTGATATCCAACGGCATACGGCGCGACGCGTCGATTACGATCTGCCTCTCATCTGGCGATAGGCCGGTGAGTGTTTCCGTATTCGGCTCTTCGGTGAGATACCTGAATCCGGACGAGAGATCAACCGCTGCGCTGATCAGAAATGCCCTTGTAAAGGCATCCAGACTAGAAGAGGGAATATCGAGTCCCGGTGTATATTTCAGCCATCAGTCGCTGGAGGAAGTAATGCACCACATTAGCGGGGGATGCAATACATACTACCTTAGCGAACTTGGTGAGCCAGTTGTCACTTTTAAGGCGCCGTCTTTTATGGTGCTTGGGGATCAAAAAGGGGTGACGGCGGAGGAGGATGCGCTTTTGGCGCGTTCCCAAGCGCTTAAAGTATCGCTCTCCAGACTCAGTCTACAATCGGATCAGTGTATCACTATTTCAAACTGGATTATGGACAGAGTCGTGTGAATCAGCCAGCAAATCCCGCCTCCATGGCGTTTTCTGCACGTAGTTAAAATAATACGATTCAATTAAGAAATCAGCCTTTGGGCGGGCTTGAGGGTAAAAGTTAAGATGGCTGAGGAACGCGCAGGAAGTACCGGTCCGAATGAAAAGCAGGGCGAATCATATGCTTTGAAAATGACAGATGTGAGTCCTGAAGATGATTCAGCATACGCAGTATCGAAGGCAAAGCATGAAGCCGATATGCACAGACAGATTGCAAAACTCAAGAACAAGGGAATGAAACACAGAAACAAAGCTTCCCGATACCTGCTGAAGGCAAGGAAGGCTGATTCCAGGGCTGCCGTGATGCTTCACAAGGCAAATCAGCTTAAACAGGAAGCAGCCGCGATAATGGATCAGGCAAAAACAAAGGCGAAAGCTGCTCAGGATTTGAAGAGCAATTTTTCATCCGGCCAGCTGAACGGCAAGATGGTTGACAGCGAAGTCCAGAGAACACGCCTTGATCATGAGGAGGCAAAGCTGGAAAAGCAGGGCAACAACTACCTGGCTAAGGCTGCGTCACTGACAGAGAAAGCAACAAAACTCAAGCAGAAATCTGTGGTATATCTGCAGAAACAGCGTCAGCACGAGATCGATTCCTCTCACTACCTGAAGAGAGCCGACGACATAGAGAGATCGAAGAACTGATTCACCTGCTCGGTGCTGCAGGTAACGATTTATGTTTGCCAGTGTTATCGAGATTCAACGGTGTTTTTCGTTGTATGCGCCTTCCGGATGCCTGTGGCCAAGCGGGCTCTTTCAGCAGAAACTAGCTTTCAGCGGTGCATTCAACAAATCTTATTTATACGAGAATATTAAACGTCCTTGAGTGCCCTGAGTATAGAGGGAGTGGATTCTTGGAAGCCGAAGAGATATCCGTTGAGGAAATTGAACAGAAACGGGATTTGCTGAATGTTGAAGCCGAACGTCGAAGAAAGAGCAGAGACGAACTCAACGAAAGCACAAGGGAATTTGCAGGACAGAGGGACAAGCTGAATGCCGAAGTCCGAAGACTCATTGAGGAAGCCGGAGGGCACAAGAAGCACAGAGACGAACTCAACGAAAAGGTGAAGGAAGCAAAGGAGCAGAGGGAGATATGGAACAGGAAGTACGGCGATCTTGGTTCCGCCCTCGTTGAGCTGAGAAGGACAATGTCCCCTAAGACGGGCACACCAATTTTTAAGCTCAAGAGGGATCTCAAGGCCCTCGAATTTAAACAGATGACCACTGTTCTTACTCCTGAGAAAGAGAAGGAAATTGTTGAACAGATGTCTAAGCTGCAATCTGAAATAAAGAAACGTGAGCAGTCACTTCAATCAGATCCTAAATACGCCGACATGCTGAAGGGCGTCAACGAGGCGAAGGAAAAGGCCGAATATTTTCACAAGACTGTTTCCTCACTTGCAGAGGAGGCCCAGTCAGAACACGATTTGATGATGGAACTTTACGACAAGGCAGATGAGGTAAGACAGCAGGCTGACGATTTTCAGGCAAAATTCGTTGAAGTGAAGATGAAGGCGGACGAGGAGCACAGGAAACATATAGAGGCAATACATCAGGTTCACGACTTCGATAAGATACTGTACGGCATAAGGCAGAAACAGAAAAGACCCTATGCGATGCAGCAGGACATAGAGAAGGTTAACAGGGAAGCTCAGGAGTTATTTGAGCGTTTCAAGAAGGGCGATAAACTGAGTACCGAAGACATTATGGTCCTTCAGAAATCGGGTTACCTCTGAATCAATTGGACAATGATTAAGTACTCTAAATTGTTTGAATCTTCTGGATGCTGTAAATGACCGGATCTCAGGGTACCGCACTGTTCCTTCTGCTTGGAGTACTGATTCCAGGCGCGCTTTTTACTGTGTTTGTAATCTACAACGTGAACATCTTCTTCATTATCCTGCTCATGACTTATGCGCTTACCTTCATACTCGTCTTCTACAGGAAAGATACTCAGAGCCGATAGCGGCAGTGAAGTGGTTTCCCTTTGGGTGTCGATATTTCGAGCATTGTCGAAAGGGTTGAAATAAACATAGAATCGCTTTCCGGCAAGAGGATCGCGATTGACGCTTACAATGCAATATATCAGTTCGTATCTGCAATCAGGCAGGCTGACGGCCGGCCTCTGTCTGATACCGACGGCAGGCCAACATCGCACCTCATAGGCATACTTCATCGGAATTTAAGGCTGCTCCAGGCAGGTATTAAACCTGTGTACGTGTTCGACGGCGCACCAAACAGGCTCAAGTTCGCTACCCTGCAGAAGAGGAAAGAAGCCAAGATGCGTGCTGAAGACAGGTACAGGGAGGCCATAGAGAAGAAAGACATGGAAAGGGCCTACAGCCTCGCTATGCAGACAACGCGGTTGACTGATGAAATGATAGCAGAATCGATCAGGCTGCTCACGCTTATGGGCATACCGTTTCTTATCGCACCGGAGGACGGGGAGGCACAGGCGAGTCACATGGCGAGGCAGGGAAATGTATGGGCAACGGCTTCGCAGGATTTCGACACGCTTCTCTTTGGCTCTCCCAGAACAGTACGCAACCTGACGCTGTCATCAAGGCGCAGAATACCCGGAAAGGGTGGTTTCAGCCAGGTGAAACTGGAACTGGTAGATCTGGAATACAATCTGAGGAAGCTCGGTCTCAGCAGGGAACAGATGATCGATATGGCCATACTGGTCGGGACGGATTTCAATGAAGGCATTATGGGTATTGGACCGAAGAAGGCGCTGAAAATCATGCTCGAGAACAAGAGTATTGAGAACACCAAATATGTCGGCTTACCTGGGCTGGATCACCTGGATGCAGTACGCCGAATATTCATTGAACCTGCATTCACGGACGACTACAGACTCGAATGGAAGAGACCGGACGGCGACGGAATAGTGGACTTCCTTTGCACAGAACATGAATTCGATAAGCAGGGTGTCGAGCAGGCCGTAGCCTCGCTCAACTCTATCGCCGCTGACAACCAGCAGAGTCTGGATCGTTGGATGTGATTTCCAAGTTGCCGATTTTTGTCGACGTCGCTTAAATACATAACCTTTCTTCACTACTGCGTTAATGGTGCTTTCGATGATAAAGAAAGCGGAAGGAAGCTATAATCCGGCTGATGTGGAAGGCAGAGTTTCTGAATACTGGACGCGCAACGCGATATATTCCAAGCAGCGCAGCATACGGAGCGAAGGGCAGCGCATTTATTTCCTGGACGGGCCGCCGTACACAACTGGCAACATACACGTCGGCACAGCCCTCAACAAAACGCTGAAGGATTTAAGAATCAGATACTGGAGAATGAACGGATTCAACGTGCGTGACCAGCCAGGCTGGGACATGCACGGGCTGCCCATCGAGGTAAACGTCGAAAAATCCTTCGGCCTGAAGTCAAAGAGAGATATAGAAAAGACAGGCCTCGATAAATTCGTGACGGAGTGCAAACGCTTCGCGCTCAACAATCTGAACAACATGACGCAGCAGTTCATGCGGCTCGGTGTGTGGATGGACTGGGAGCGACCGTACATGACAATCTCGCAGTCTTTTACCGAGACTGTCTGGCTCATGCTTTCCAAAGCTAGAGAGAAGGGACTGCTGTACGAGGGGGAGAGGAGCACTCAGTGGTGCTACCGTTGCGGGACAGCTCTGGCAGAAGCGGAGATAGAATACGTCGACAGGAAGGACCCCAGCATATACGTGAAAATGCCCATGAAGAGTGGGGAAGGTTCACTGCTCATATGGACGACTACGCCATGGACGATACCCGCGAACATGGCCGTTGCTGTGCACCCCGAGATGGATTACGCGCTTGTGGAATTCAGAGAAAGCGGCAAACCGCCGGAGCGGTTAGTGGTATTGGAACAGAACGCAGAAACGATTGGCTCTCTGACAAACAAGGAGGAGTATGAAGTCATAAGGTCCATGAAGGGAAAGGAGCTGGAAGGCACGGAATACACTTTCCCGCTGGAAGGGTTCGTAAACAGGGGACCGGCCAGCGACTGGAGCTGGAAGGTGTTGACGTCCGGGACTGTGGAGACCGGTTACACAGGACTCGTTCACACTGCCCCTGGACACGGGCCGGAGGATTTCGAACTGGGACAGAAGTACGGCATAGCTATATATTCGCCAGTTGACGACGACGGGAGATACACGGCTGAAGCAGGAGTCGCGCTGGCAGGGAAGCGGGTCGTCCAGATGAACGAGACCATCGTCGAGGAACTGAAGAACAGGGGTCTCCTTTATCACTCTGAAACGATTGAACACAGATATGGAACATGCTGGAGATGCAATACCCCCATCATATACAGGTCAACCAGGCAATGGTATCTGAGGACTTCGACGTTCATCAGGGACAGGATGCTTGAGGAGATAAACAGGATAGTGTGGGTGCCTGAGTGGGCCGGTTCGGCCAGACAGGCAGAATGGGCGAGAAATCTCAAGGACTGGTGTATATCGCGTCAGAGATTCTGGGGAACTCCAATGCCGGTGTGGAGATGCAGCGGATGCAGTAATGACAGGATAATATCGTCCATTTCGGAGCTGGCCAACGGGAAGAACTACCGCGAAGGCATGGATCTTCACCGGCCTTCCGTTGACGCTGTCACATTCGATTGCGAGAAGTGCGGGCGGGAAATGAGAAGGATACCGGATGTGCTCGATGTCTGGGTCGATTCCGGCGTATGCTCGTGGGCATCTCTTGACTATCCATCCGGAGCGGATGAGTTTGACAAATGGTGGCCGGGTAAATGGATAGTTGAAGCGGGCGATCAGACTAGAGGCTGGTTCAATTCGCAGCTTATCACCTCTCTGATAATGTTCGACAAGGCACCCTTCCAGTCCGCAATGCTGCACGGCTGGGTGAACGACTCCAAAGGGAGGCAGATGCACAAGAGTCTGGGCAATTCCATAGATCCCATGGATTTCATAAAGCAGGATGGTGCAGACGCCCTCCGCTTCTATATGCTCGGATCGAGGGCCCCATGGGATGACCTTTCGTTTCAGCCTGACGGCCCGAAAAATGCTAGGAGGACACTCAACATACTTTGGAATGTCTATAATTTTGCCTCCACTTACATGGCCCTGGATGACTTCACCCCATCAGACGTTGACTGGAGAAAACTCTGGCAGTCGCTTAAGACCGAGGACCGCTGGATACTATCGAGAACGCAACGCCTCGTTGCTGAGGTCACGGAGCATCTTGAGTCGCTGGAGATACACAGAGCAGTACGCTCTATAGAATCATTCATCGTGGAAGACCTTTCTCACTGGTACGTGCGGATGGTCAGGGACAGGACCTGGACTGAGGAGAAGGATCCGGAGAAAGAATCTACGTACAAAGTGCTGCACCACGCGCTGAGTACTCTCATGAAGATAATGGCTCCGTTCACACCGTCCATATCTGAGGAAATATACCGTGCGATGAATACTGACGCCCTGTCAGTGCACCTGACATCCTGGCCCTCGCCTCTTATGGATGTGCAGGATGAAAAGCTCGAGATGGATATGTCATCCGCCAGGGAGATCGTCGAGGCCGTGTTCAAGGCAAGACAGGAAACAGGCATGAAGCTCAGATGGCCGCTGTCCAGGATGATTATTAAGCCCAGGGAGGAGACGGACAGGCGCAGCATTGGCAGGATGCTCGACATTATCGAGAAGCAGGCAAACGTGAAAGCGAGCAAGTTGCTGCAGGTTGGACAGGAATGGGACGAACTCGTGCTCACTGTTGTTCCCAACCCTAACGCGATCGGAAAGATATACAGACAGTGGTCGGGCAAGATAGCCATGATGCTGAAGGCCCGGCCAGCTTCGGAGGTGATCGCGGGAATAAAGAAGGGTGCATATATGCTGGGCATTGAGGGACAGACAATCCGGATACAGGAGAACATGGTTTCTTTCAGCTACACGCTTCCAAAGAACGTGGCGCAGATAGAGCTGAAGGGATACACGCTCTATGTCGATTTCAACATGGACAGAAAGCTGGAACTCGAATCGCTTTCGAGGGAGGTGATGCGACGGATACAGAAGATGAGAAAGGACCTCGGCCTGCAGGTGGAGGAGCCGGTATATGTGCAGATAACGGCGACCGGTTCCCTACTTGAATCCATACTGGAGTGGGATTCAACCATCACCACGGAGTGCAGGATAGCGGCCATGGAGATTGTAGATGATGCGAAGGGAGAACTAAGGGATGCCTGGAAGATAGACCAGAGTGATCTGGCTATCGCGCTTTCACGGAGGCATCAGGAGAAGGTCGCTCAGACATTGCAAGAGGAAAGTAAGCAAAGCGAAAAGGACGAAGGAGAAGAGAAAGATGCTTACGTTATGGAGGCAGGAGAAACATATGCGGTTTTCGAAGACAGTTCTGACAGAGCTGTGACTATCCTGGAAACTGCGCTGGAGAACGGCGTGGATGGCATGTGTATTTCCAGGGAGTTTCCGGACAAACTCAGGAGAAAGCACAAGCTGGAAAACTGCAAGATTGTGTGGCTGAGCAGCGTGGGCGACGAAAATGCAGTAAAGCCCAATGACCTTGAAAAGATCGCTATGCATCTGAAGGAATTCTTCGATGAGACGCCCGGCATGGCGCTCATGGACTGCATAGAATACCTCGTCTCCAATAACGGTTTCCTGCCAGTCGTGAGATTAATTCAGCAGTTGAGAGACATGACCGCTAAAACGGGTTCCATTCTCCTTGTCGCGTTGGATCCGAGCACGCTGAGCGAATCTGATCTCGGAGTCCTTCAGAAAGAGGTGGACAGGGTTATTTAACCGGCTCTTCCACGACGAGGCCAAGTGACGAGAGATTTCTCCACAGGCCGGGAGTCGTCTCAAAGCCTGTGAGCTCATGCAATGATATCCATTTGTAGTCTGTGTGTTCCCAGTCTATTTTCACCTCGGTGTCTTTCTCCACCGAAAAAAGAAACGGATATGAAATCCATGCCGTGTCAGCCTTCCTTGAAGGCACTGCCTTTCCCTGCCTAATCAATGTCGGCGTGGACACTGATATCTCCTCCCTCATTTCCTTGAATGCCGCCTGGATGGGCGTCTCCCCTTCCTCGACGTACCCGGTGACTGTAGACCATTTTCCCTGAAACGATCCGACTCTTTCACTCCTCTTCAGTATGAGTATCTTGTCCCCCTTCATGACCACGCAGTTGACAACAGGCTTCTCGATGACGTTCTCTATCTTCACAACTCCTTCATATCCGTTGATTTCCACCAGATCTCCATCCAGAAACAAGGCAGGGTCAAAATCACTTACCGCAGCGGTATCGGACGATGCAAATACGTCTTTTGCCTCTTCATCTGGACTGCAGAGTATGAATCCTCTTTGAGAATCTCGCCCGCCAGAGAAAGTGGACAGAACGAGCTTCGCGAAGGCCTCATCGCACCTGCCGCAGAGCACGGGGACGCATGCAGGGACCATCGGAGGCAATATCTCACCTTCTGAGGATATGCGCACAGTTTTGCCGGAGATACGTCCGCCGCAAATGCTGCTTCCCTTTAACAGCATACAATCAAGACCTGCAATCAGAGATTTCAATCTTTCCAAAACTGAGAATTCGATAAAAACGGGCCTGCCGGGATTTTCAAAACTGTCTGTCTTTTTGAACCCGGGTCCGGGGCTTTCTCCGAAAACACCGGAGGCCCCTGTGATATCCGAGCTACACTACAGGCCCTTGTCTCTTCAATAACGGCGCCTTCAATAAAAATGTATCATCTGTCTCCTTCAGAACGTAACTGTCAAGCATCGCAATGCTTTTTGCAGAAGCCGAAATTGCTGAAAGGCATACAGTGCAGCCGAATGCGCATCTGTATGCAGAAGGTTTACGTTCCCTGATCACGTTGTTACCTCATGGAGCCTTTGCAAGGTGGGCTGCAATTGCCGGCCCTGCAACTATAATTGACACGAGCGCGGAGAGCACCATGAAGACCACGAATGCATACGCCCAGGCAAACCACTGTCTGCTGATTTGCGGAGATCTGAGCGCTTTGTCCATCGCCATGGCTGCTGGCAGAGCAAGAACGCCAGATAGACCAAAGAGTCCATACAAGCCAAGCATCGCTAGCGGTTCTTTCGTCATGCCAAGATTGTAACCAGTGACTCCATAGTATATCACTGTGATTCCGAACATGAATGCGAGGAGTCCGGAGTATTCGAGTCTCTTCTTGAGGCATATGCTGAAAGAGAGAGAAATGAGCAGGATGCCAAGCAGTGAGAATGCATCAAAGAATAATATATCATAGCCACGTCCGTTGAATGCAGGTATTGGCCATAGCAGTTCACCTGCTATTGACATTACCATCACGAACATACCTATGATTCCTGTTGGGATAGCAAGAGATGACAGCCTTTCCTTCACTTCATCTTCATTTTTCCTTCTGAATGCGAGCAGGATCGACGCTGCGGCATATGCCAAAAGGAAACCCACAAATGCCAGTATAAATATTTCCAGTCCCAGATCATCTACGAATATCATTTGCTTTCACCTCAGTACAAACTTAGTGAACCCGCCCACTAATACCCTTGTGACATACAATACGTGTAATCCCAACTTTTCCCTACGGCGCTGAACTGATGTGATAACGCATGGCGGCCGTTGCTGAACTATCTCGCAAACCGTCCGATATGCCTTGCCTCATGTGCGATTCCAAAGGACTCGGAAGCACCACGGCTCTTGTCGAATCAGTTGCAGATTTGTTGGGCGCAAGACACAACGGTTGTATTCTTACTGACACTGCAAATCCATATCATCACGCCTTATTATTTCTCCATTCTTGGAATCCCGGCTTAAATTCATAAGAGAATCAGCGCCAAATCAAAATCATCTGGTGCACCATTTTTCCGTTCTCGGAATGTGGCTTAAATAATGCCCTCGTTTTATCATAGCTTTATGGGAGAAGCCGAGGATGGTAATATCCGGGCAGAAGCGCACAATGTCGAGATCAGGCGCATTCGCGAAAACGATTGGGAGCAGTACCGCTACATCAGACTCAAGGCGCTCGAGTCCAATCCCGCAGCATTCAGCACAACGCTTGACGAAGCACTTGCTTTCGATGACACAAAGTGGATTGAACGGTCGAGAAAGAACTCAAACTCATCAACCGAAGGACTCTGGCTTGGCTTCCTCGGTGTCAAGCCCGTTGGCATCGTAGGGATGTTCATGCAGAATGTTGTTTTCAATTTATGTCATCTGTGGGTAGATCCTGCAGTCAGGCATAATGGGCTGGGAAGAAGACTCGTCGAAACAGCAATAGCCTGGGTGGATTCTCAGGAAGCGTCTGCCGCCATACGTCTGGATGTCAGCCCGGTACAAGGCAGCGCTTTCCACCTTTACTTGCAATGTGGATTTATTTCCACAGGAGTCGAAGTGAGCTTGCCTCATGATCAAGGTACATCATTGTGGGAAATGATTCTCAACCGGTGAAGCCGAAACGTTGTTTGAAATACTGTTCACCGAATCATGCAGTTTGGCCAGCCAACGAAAATGCCGATTCCATTTTTTAACCGTTGTTGCCGCAGCTGCCGCTGCTTCAATTAGACCGGGACAAAACAGCTCCCCCGTGGATGCAATTTCGTCTGGATGACCTTCGGATACAGTGTGGCAGAATCCGGAAAGCTACTTCTTCTCAAGCTCGGCATAGCCGCATTTGCCGCACGAAACCCTGTTTTTGTGCTTTGCAAGAAATACACCCGGGCCGCACTTCGGGCAGCTACGCCTTGCTCGTGTCAGTTTGCCATCCTTCACTTCATAAAGACCGCTCTTTCCCTTTGTCTTGGCCAATGAAATCACTTCGCCTGCTTCTTTGCTGCCTTCGGTGCAGCCTGTTTCTTTTCCGCCAGCTTGTTCCTGACCAGTATGTGGCGGCTCTCGAGTTTGAGGGCCGTCTCTTTATCCCCGTAGGTTCTGGCATACACTGTGGTTTCGTGCTTACCGTAACTGGTTTTCATGCTGGCTATGACCAGGCTCTCTTTGTTTACGCCTAGCGACTTGGATAGTGCATCCCTCACATCCTCTCTCGCCGGCGTCGAAGCGTTTGAATGTTTCACTACGGCCTGCACATCCGCGCGTTTCAGAAGCCTGTTGTCCTTCCTGGAAGTTATTTCCATATCCATTTGAGCATCACACTTGCGCTGGAAGCACACTAAATGGAACTAGCATTTAAAAGCTGCGTATTAGTGTTTTGATAATCCGACCCTGCGTCGCTCCGCTTGTCGTCAACATGAATACCTATTCCTGCAGCTAAGTTGATCCAAGTTCAGACTCTCTAGTGAGATGTCATGTCAACCTGACTTGAGTCCTGAAACGGGTATCATCCGTTTGAGTATTGATAACGCAACATCCCTTGAGGATTCATCGGATTTGATTGCAGTCATTCCTCTGTCGGGCAGACCATAGACAACGAGAGCGCTCTTCATAATGTATATTGATGCAAGGCCGGCCAGATCCTCCTCACCGTCCACAATTATCTTAGTGTTACCCGGAAATTCCCATGCAAGTTTCAGCGCTTCCCAGAGCTCTCTTGACAGGACTCCCGGTGGACTTCTGATCCTGAGTCGCGCTCCAGCAGTGGACAGCAGCACCTGTACCCAGCTTTCAGGAATCTCGTTGCGCTGCGTCTTGAAATCAAAAAGCGTAATCTTCGGGATCACACCGTCTGCAATGAGTGTATAACAAACCATATCCCCTACAGCAACAATTTCTCTCTTCTCACTTGCAGCAAGCGAATGTATTTCTGCGGATGAAATAATGGGTTGATATTGCTTCGACAGCTCACTCCTCAGATCCTCGGGTAAATAGAGGTCCTCCAGGACTTCAAAATTACCTGACTCGGAGTGCGTACTTGCCGTTGACATTGATACCCATCTGCTTGGCGATTGCGGATTTCTCGTGATCTACAACGACCAGATATCCCTGAAATTCTCTGGATGTCTGAGCGCCGCACAAAGGACAGCTATCCTCTTCCGTTATGTGACTGCAGCTCTTACATGCCTTAACCTGTTTTACTGCCATACTAATCACCTTAAGCGGTAATTTCTCCCTTCTCCTTTTTGGATTTCTTGTTCCTGTCTTCCTCTATCCATTCAAACTTGCCAAGGCCCGGTTGTCTCATTGTAAGGCCAATCTTGCTTTCCTTAGGGTTCTTGTCATTCAGACTGACAGCAATAATCCTTGCCCTGACTTTGTCCTGAACCTTCAGATCCCTCTTGCTCTCCTTGCCGACGATTCGCTTTCCGCCCTCGTCCACATCGAGTTTATCGTCCATAATCTGGCTGATGTGAAGCAATCCGTCGAACGGGCCGAACCTCACAAATGCCCCGAATTTTATGACATCCACCACATGCCCTTCAACCACTTCTTGTATCGAGGGAGTGAAGAGCAGCGCATCGTACTTAATCGCCTGAAAGACGCCTCCGTCACCATGGACAACTCTCCCGTTCCCATCAGGCTCGACCTTATACGTCATGACAACCATGTTTCCTTCAGCATCTATCTTCCCTTCGAAAGTGTTCCTGGCCAGTTCAGATACAAGCGTGTCGTATTCATCACCCAGCTTCTCTGGCGGTACCCTGATTATACCCTCTCTTGATTGTGTATGATACACTTTTTGTCACACTCCACCGTTCCGGAATACCGACCGAAAGCCCTCAAATGGATGGCGCTCAAACCTGAGTCTCTTTGATCTCAGCGTCGGGCTTCAGCGTCGGACTTCCGACAACACATGTCAAATTCATGGACATGAGGCGGGCTTAACCTGCATCAATGGTGCCCCGTTAATAAGCCTTTTGCAAAGTCTTCTGGTTTTCCTGCTGTAAATTTGCGCTGACTGAGACGCGATTTGGACATCGTCTTCACCGATTCGTACATAATGTGCGCTTAACATCATAGAAAAATATTTAAAAGAAACTCATTTTCCTCGCATTGGAGTTTTACGGCATGTCGTATTTCATCATCTTCGTAATAGGTGCAGCGATAGTAGCGTTGCTGTATGCAGTTACACAGACGTTTCTTATTCTGAGAATGGAAGAAGGTAATGACAAGATGGTAGAGATAGCAAGGGCCATCCAGGCAGGATCACGCGCCTTCCTTAACAGACAATATTCCACCGTAGCGCTGACTGCAGGTATCATAACAGTCATAGTTGCTCTAATCCCTGAGCTGGGCTGGAAAGAAGCGGTCGGTTTCGCGGTCGGTGCGGCCAGTTCAGCTGTGGCTGGTTACGTGGGCATGAATGTGTCCATCCGGGCCAATGTCAGGACCGCAAACGCGGCCAGAAAGTCGCTGAAAGACGGCCTGTCCGTCGCGTTCCGCGGCGGCAGCGTAACGGGCATAACCATAGTTGGTTTTGCCGCAATTAGTATATCATTTCTCTTCATTTTTTACAACGGTAATCCGGTCGATATGCTCGGATATATGTTCGGCGCTTCCCTGGTGAGTCTGTTCGCAAGAGTGGGCGGCGGCATATATACAAAAGGGGCCGACGTCGGTGCAGACCTCATAGGAAAAGTGGAAGTCGGTATTCCTGAAGATGATCCGAGGAATCCTGCAGTCATAGCTGATAATGTGGGAGACAACGTCGGTGACTGTGCAGGAATGGGTGCTGACGTGTTCGAGTCTTATGTAGTTACGATAGTGGCCGGGATGGTACTCGGAAAGACGCTTCCAGGAGTGTTCGGATCCCTTGGCCTAAACGGTGTGCTCCTCCCCCTTGGCATAGTGTCAGTTTCCATCATTTCATCCATTGTCGGGGTGTTTTTTGTCAGACTCGGACGAAAACAGAAGATAATGGGTGCGATTTACAAAGGCGTGATTGCCTCTGCCGCTCTGTCCGCGGTTGGATTCTACATACTGATGAGTAGTCTTGCCCTAGGTTCACATTTTCTACCGCTATACGTTGATTCACTGATTGGAATAGGCGTCGTAGGTATGATTATGGGGATCACCGATTACTACACAGATACACCGTTCAGACCGGTTAAATCGATCGCGAAAGCTTCCACGACAGGTGCCGGCACAAACATAATCACAGGACTCGGTTGGGGACTCCAGTCTTCGTTCGGCCAGAGCATAACTATTGTCGTCGCCGTTCTGGCGTCTTATGCGATTGCGGGAGGAGGGAGTTTCCAGGGACCCATTTCGGATTTCGGCCTTTACGGGATAGCTGTGACGGCGGTGTCGATGCTGTCGCTTACGGGCATGATAATCTCGGTGGACGCGTTTGGTCCGATAACAGACAACGCTGGAGGTATTGCAGAGATGGCCGGCCTTCCCAAGGAAGTACGCGAGCGTACCGATCCTTTGGATGCAGTAGGTAATACGACAAAGGCAATAACAAAAGGTTATGCCGTCGGCTCTGCCGCCATCGGCGCGCTTGCGTTGTTCGCAGCATTTTATGCTTACATCTCCGCGAGGGGTTTTTCAGCTGCATCGCTGGCAATAAACAATCCACTGGTGCTTGGCGGACTGCTCATCGGTGCGACGCTGCCCTTCTTCTTCACTTCGTTCCTAATGGGTGCGGTAGGCAAAGCTGCACAGGCCATTGTCATCGAGGTCAGAAACCAATTTCGTTCCAATCCCAAGATACTTGAGGGCACTGAAAAACCGGATTACGGCAAGTGTGTTGATGTGGTGACAAAGGAAGCGCTGAGGCAGCTGGCCATACCTGCCTCCATCGGTGTCCTTTCGCCTCTCCTTGTCGGTTTTATCATGGGCCCCACTGCGCTGGGGGGCTTCCTGATAGGTGTCGTTCTAAGCGGCTTCGGCCTCGCGATAATGATGACTGTCGGGGGAGCGGCCTGGGACAACGGAAAGAAACTGATAGAGCAGGGAGAATACGGAGGCAAAGGTTCAGATGCGCACAAAGCTGCTGTTGTCGGCGACACAGTCGGTGACGCGACTAAGGATACCGCAGGACCCGCGATTAACCCGCTCATCAAGGTAGTCAACACCGTTTCCATCCTGTTTATCGCTGTGATCCTCGCGTTCCACCTGCTTTGAAGCATGCTAACCGGAAAGGGGTTATTAGCGGGCCGGAACATTAGAGCGAGTGTAAGGGATGAATCTGAGTACACGAATAATAAGCGTAGCGGAGGACAATCCGCGAACAGTTGAACTGGTAGAGGCCGCACAGTGCATACGCTCAGGAGGTCTGGTCGTATTTCCTACCGAAACTGTTTATGGCCTCGGAGCAAACGCTCTATCGTCAGATGCAGTATCACTCATTTTTCGTGTTAAGGGGAGGCCTGCGGACAACCCTGTAATCGTGCACGTTTCCGACAGAGAAATGGTGAATCAGGTCGCCTTATCCATTCCGGATGTGGCCGAAGCACTCATGGACAATTTCTGGCCGGGACCTCTGACGCTTGTAATGGAGAAACGGACGGATGTGCCTGACGTTGTCACGGCAGGTCTGAACAGCGTTTCTGTCAGAATGCCTTCGCATCAGGTGGCCCTTGCGCTGATATCCGAGTCGGGTGTGCCCGTTGCGGCGCCGAGTGCCAATATTTCTGGCAGGGCAAGCATAACTTCGGCTGCAGAGGCAGTGAAGGAACTCTCAGGGATGGTGGATTTCATAATAGACTCCGGCCGCACGCGAATCGGCATCGAGTCGACGGTGCTCGACATACGCAGAACGCCCCCTGCGATTCTGAGGCCCGGGGGCGTAACGCTGGAGCAGCTAAGGAAAGCTATAGGGGACGTGGTAGTGCATCCTGCTGCAGCGAACAAAAATTACGCCTCTCATGAAGAACTACCTTCACCCGGGATGAAATACACACATTACGCGCCGCAACAGGCGATTCTCATCCTTGTTGAATACGGCCCCCGAACCGGAGAAATAATAAACAGACTCTGCGCCGAATACCGGACGGCCCGGAAGAAGGTCGGACTCATGATAACCGATGAGTGTGAGGCGACCGGCGACATGACGTTAAGAATGGGAAGTAGAAACAACGCTGAGGGAATGGCAAACAGACTCTATTCTGCAATCAGAGAGCTGGACGAATGGGGCGCGGATGTCATCATCGCAGAAGGCATACCGGAAACTGACATCGGGTTCGCAGTCATGAACCGGCTCAGACGTGCGGCAAGCAGGATAGAACCGCAAGCATGATGAGGTCAAACGAAAAAAGATGAAGGTGATGCGCCGTAGACAGTTTCAATCACCTGTTTCCTCCTCTCTCTCAGCAAAGAGACATCGGGCGCATTGATGTTCACGTGTCCCATTTTTCTCCGCCTTCTCAATCCGCTCTTGCCGTATGAGTAGACGTGTGTTTCTGGTATCTCCAGCAGCTTTTTCTCGATTTCCTTCCCAAGTTCAACGCCCACAGCGTTGACAATGCCGCTTGGCTGATACAGAACGGGTTTGGATATCGGCATGCCTGTGATAGCCCTGATGTGCTGTTCAAATTGCGAAATGGAGGAGCCATGAAGCGTGTGGTGCCCGGAATTGTGTACCCTCGGAGCGAACTCGTTAATCATGGCGCGGCCAGAGACTATGAAAAATTCTATACCCATGACTCCTACATAATCAAGGGTCTTCATGAGGCGCGACGCCATATCCTTCATTCCGCAGTCTTTCGTGGGCGCTTCATTAAAGAACAGGATTCCAGACTCATTCACATTGAGCGATGGCGTGTGGAAATGCATGCTTCCATCAATCTCTCTAGATGCGATAATGGATGCTTCATAATCATATTTGATGAATTCCTCTACGACAAAACGCTCTCCACTCGGCAGCTTTGGCTGAACCTGTTCCTCATTTCTCACGAGGAACTGTCCCTTCCCGTCATACCCGCCTCTTGATGATTTTATCACAGCCGTGCCGAAATCCCGCGCAGCCCTGATTGCTTCATCCCCATTTTCCGCGATAGTGAATCGTCCGGTTGGAAGCCGATTCATTTCCAGAAATTCCTTCTCTGCGGTTCTCTCTCTCTTAAGCGCCACGGCATCCAGGGATGGATGCAGTTTTCCGGCTTTTTCGGCATAGAGAAGCGCATTCTCATCGACATGCTCGAATTCGAATGTGACGATATCGCATGCATCAACAAAACTCCTGAAATCCTGATTGGGCATGTAACCGTCTGCAATCCTTGCTGCTGGGCCAGGTTTGTCATCAAGGACATAATAAGAATGATGGAGTTTCCTGCCCTCCATTATCATCATCCAGCCCAGCTGTCCCGAGCCCATTATCCCGATCTTCACAGAGTCACCGTCGCAACGATTCTTCAGTCGAGATGTTCAGAAAGGACATCCTTCGTCTGTGCCTCCATGAATGCCTTCAGTCTACCGGCAATGTCCGCATGCTTTATACCAAGTATCCTGAGCGCAAGGAGGGCGGCATTCCGAGCGTTCCCTATCGCCACGGTTGCAACAGGAATGCCTGAAGGCATCTGAACGATTGAAAGGAGTGAGTCGATGCCCTTCAGCTGCTTCGATGGAACAGGAACGCCAATCACAGGGAGATGCGTCATAGAGGCTATCATGCCCGGGAGGTGTGCTGCGCCTCCGGCGCCAGCTATTATCACCTCCACACCCCTTTTGGACGCACTCTTCGAAAATTCGTACATTAGGTCCGGCGTTCTGTGCGCGGAAACGATGCGGTACTCCACATCCACGCCGAAGTCCTTCAGCGTCTGCACCGCTGCAGACATGCATTCAAAGTCGCTCTTACTTCCCATCACCACACTGACGAGAGGCATGCGTGAAGTATCCGGAGAGGTACATTATAAGTATTTCGATAAGAGCACAGAAATAAAATTATGCTGCACTCACGTCATTGCGCCACAATCCTGTCCTGTTGCACAATCGCGCCACTCGGCATGTTAAATACGCCATATTGTATCGCTCAAAGCTGTAATCTCAATCGGGTGCAGTGCAGATGAAACATGAGTCTGAGAATCGGATAGTATGGAAGCCAGATGAAGAGATGATGGCGCAGAGCAATGTGGCAAGATTCATGAAGAAACACGACCTACCTGATGTCAGCTCATTAAGAAGCAGGTCCGTGGATAATCAGGTGTGGTTCTGGTCTTCGCTCGAGAAGGAACTGGGAACTCACTGGTTCTCGCCCTACGATCGCGTTCTTGATCTTTCCGGTGGGCCAGAATGGGCAAGCTGGTTCACACATGGCAGCATGAACATTTCATACCAATGTCTTGACAGGAACATCGAGGCAGGGAGAGGCAATTCGGCCGCCGTCAATTTTCAACCTGAAGGTGGTGAAATAGAATCGTGGTCCTATAGCAGACTTAAAACCGAAGTGACCGCGCTTGCCGCTCTACTCACAGATTCGGGCATAGTACGTGGAGACAGGATAGGAATATACATGCCTATGATCCCTCAAATCGTATCGGCCCTGATCGCCACAGTCAGAATTGGTGCCGTTGCAGTTCCCCTCTTCTCCGGGTTTGGTGCAAGTGCGCTCGCATTCCGGATAGCCGATACAGAGGCAAAGGCAGTGATATGTGCCGACGGCACATACCGCCGGGGCAGACGTGTCCAGATGCTGGACACACTCAAGGAGGCGGTATCCGGCTCTGCGTCAATTGAGTCCATCGTGGTTTACTCCAACACGACAAAAGTCTTGTCTGCTGGTGACAGAAGATTTATCGATTGGCCGTCTCCTGGAAAAGCAGACTCGAGAGCTGTTGAAACGGCTGCAGAGGACACATCCATGATACTTTACAGTTCAGGCACGACAGGCAAACCAAAAGGCACAGTTCACACTCATGTGGGAGCCTTTCTGCAAACTGCCAAAGAGGTGCGATTTAATGTCGACCTGCGCGATCGCGGGAAATTGCTCTGGGTCACAGATATGGGTTGGATGATGGGGCCATGGGAAGTCATCGGCGTGTTGGCGAATGGTGGAACTGTCTGCCTGATGGAAGGTGCGATAGACTTCCCCTCAAAAACAAGGCTGTGGAGCTTTATAGTTGATGTAGGTGTCAATGTTCTAGGTATTTCACCTACTGTGATAAGAACGCTCAGAAAAACCGGCGGCGAAACAGATACGTCCGAATTTTCATCCCTGAGAACACTTGCGTCCACCGGCGAACCGTGGGACGTGGAGAACTGGATGTGGTATTTCAGCAGGATAGGGGGTAAACGCCTCCCTGTAATTAATCTGTCCGGAGGTACAGAAATTATTGGATGTCACCTTGCTCCGCTTCCTGTAGATGCGTTGAAACCCTGCACGCTCCAGGGTGCAGGACTTGGAATGGATGCCGATGTTTTTGACGAATCAGGTCAAAGTGTCCGCGGCGAAGTTGGATATCTCGTCTGCAAGAAGCCTGTTCCCTCAATGACTAAGGGATTCTGGAAAGATCGGGATCGGTACATAGAGACATACTGGTCAAGATTCCCCGGCATATGGTATCACGGCGACTGGGCAAGCATAGACCGCGATGGATTCTGGTTTCTTCACGGAAGGGCCGATGACGTGATCAAAGTTGCAGGAAAGAGACTCGGCCCCTCCGAAGTCGAGAGCCTGCTGATGCAGGATGGCGACGTGGCGGAGGCTGCCGCCATCGGAATGCCTGATGAATTTAAGGGGGAAGTGCTTGCCTGTTTTGTTGTACCAAAGCATTTTCCATACAGGGAAAAGATGCAGTCAGATCTGGAGAAAATCGTTTCGGCAGGTCTCGGCAGAGCATTCGCTCCGAAGGCTGTCTATGTAGTTTCTGCTCTTCCCAAGACTCGGTCAGGCAAGATATCGCGCGGACTCATAAGAGCCACATTTGCAGGCCCTTCCGACAGGAAGCCGGATACTTCCTCGATTGAAAATCCTGAAGTACTGGAGGAGTTGAGGAAGCTTGCAGTTCAACGGGAAAGCTGATTTCCGTGTGATTGCCGGCGCCTGAACGAATCCTCAAACTCAAGAAGCTTCTTCTTCGTTTTCAGCCCGCCATATGCAGAGAATCCGCCGAGTCCCTCAGAAGCTACGACCCTGTGACAGGGGATCAGGAGAGGAAGATTGTTGGCTGCAACAGCCCCTCCAACCGCTCTAGCGCCGCCAGGGACGCCGAGGCGCGCTGCAATCTCTCCGTATGTCCTGAGTTCGCCAGATGGTATCTTCCTGAGTTCCCTCCAGACACGTTCCTGAAAGTCGGTGCCTCTGATATCAAGCTGTATTGATGAAATGTTGCCACTGCCTTCGTCGAGATAAGACCGCACCTTCGAGAGATTTCGGGATTCAGATAGAGAGTGCTTCGGCTTTCCGGAAAGTGAGATGCACATTACTCCCGCTTCGCTCTCCATCATGTTTATAAAAAGTGACAGTGCCTTGCTGTAGCACGAGCTGGAGACAACTTTTACGCATTCGTCGTCCACATCCACTTAATCGGCGCAAGCCTTAAATCACTATCTGGGTCGAAAAGGTATGAAGTCTATGAAGACGTTTCCATATTCAATATGCTTCGGTAATGTACTCTGTCTTGTCCTTACCTTAAGCGCCTTCTCCTGAACCAGACAGATGCGTTTTTATTGCCCAGGGGAAAATGGTGTCGTCCTCCTTCCTGAAATGCTCTGACATGAGCGCATCGAGTTTGTCCCTGACTTTTGCGGACGTCTGCCTGTTAGAGAGAACGCTCGCTTCCAGTTCGTTCAGCAACCCGAGGATGTCCACATGTTCCCTGAAAACTTCCAGGGCATCTCTAGATCCTTCTCTGCCGTACCTGTTGATTAGAATGCGGAGCACGCTGGACTCCTCGTCGACAATATGCTGTAACAGGACCTCCCTTAGACTCATGAGCCTGTCTTTCAGGTCCGATACTCCTTCACGGTTGATGAGTTCGGAGAGTCCGCTCATGACTGTTTTCACGTCCCGGTGCTCTTTTTCGAGCAGCGAAACGAGTTCTATGAATTCCATGTTTCTCGGTCTCATTTTAACATCACTATCGTCCGTATAGTCCATTCACACGCACCCGGCTACTTTACCATGAGCCCTGAGCTTTCAGGGACTCTCTTGATCAGGCGCATCGCACGCAGGAACTGAAACAATCCCTGAACTGTTCGGGCAAAAGATAATTCCCAGATCTGCGGATTGTGGTTTATGAATGGAAAACAGGAAGATCTCAGAGTCATACAACCGGGCGCAGAAGCGGAAGTTACAGAACCGGAGAAAGGAATAAAGTCGATAGACGTCAGAAAGCTGTCTCCACCGGCCAGGCACGCGGCAGTACTCAAACTGTTCGAATCCATGAAAGACGGAGAAAAACTGCTCGTAATAAACGATCATGAACCTGTTCATCTCTATCAGTATATGCTGCATGAGAGATACGATTTCGACTCCGCACAGTACAGAGCCTACAACAGGGGCGCGGGTGAGTGGGTGGGCACGTTCATCAAGAAGGAGAATCGGCATCCATCAACAGAGAATCATGTCTTCACAAGCTTTGCTGGAGAGAGGCAGTATAGTGACGATTCCTTCACACCTGTCCCGATATATTCCGACAAAAACTACAAGGTCATTCTAGTCTACCTCAAGGCCGGGCAGTTTATTCCCGTGCATGCGCCAGGCGTGGATCTCATATTCGTCGTGCAAAGCGGCATCGGCGAAGCTGTGGCGGCTGACAGAACTTACCGCATATCACCAGGTGACGTCCTTATAGTAAAGAGAGGCGTCATTAGAGGAATCAGGGCAGAGACTGACATGGAGGCATTACACGTCGTATCGCCCGTACCTGGAGATGCGGATCACGAAGATGTTGCGAGGAAGATCAGGGAAGGCCGTTTTAACTGATGCACGGAATGTGGCATGAAGCAGGTCATCCGGGAAGCGAATGGAACAGCCGCATCTTGGCGGATGAGAAGGATAGGCATAACCTATGCCGTCATTTCCTTGTTTGTCGGTTTCACCGTTGGTCTTTTCAGGTTGTTCAAAGACAATGGCACATTTTATCTTCAGACCATGACCCCGCTCTATCATTTGCACTCGATATTCCTGATATTCGGTTTTCTGGGCGGACTCCTTATGACCGAGCGGCTTGCCGGTTCTGCCGGAGTCACAGGCAGAAACTCCGTTAAGTTCAGCGCAGCCATGGTTCTGCTTTCCCTGGCAGGAGAGCTGGCACTTCCGACTGGATGGGTTTATCAGTATGCCTGGCTCAGGATTCTTGGAGGCATTCTTCTCATGGCAGGTGCGCTGATGTTCACGTTGCTCCTCATCAGACTGGGACGGATGGCTTCAGATTACTCAAGTTTCGGCATCATGGCTTCCGGCACTGTTTCGCTTGCACTGGCCGCGCTACTGACTGGATTCGAACTACCCAACGACAACTTGCCGTTGATAATGCAAATGCTTCTTTTTCCCGTTCTGTTCATAAACGGAGAACGTGTTGAGCTGACGCGCTTTACCTATTTTCCACATAAAAAGACGTTAGTAGCTTCCGTTTTCGCTCTTTCATGGATTGCGGTCGGGACAACCGGCATCTCTTCACTCATGTATAAAACGGGCGTGGCAGCCTATGCGCTTATGCTGACGATTGCAGCGCTCGTTGTTTTGCTTATCGCAGCAATAACTCTGGCCATGGATCAGAAGCGGAGCATGCCAGGCGCAGTTACCAGGCTGCAGATTTACCTGAAGAGAGGCATCAACATAGCGTATTTATGGCTCTTAGCAGGTGTCATGCTCTTCATCTTGAGAATCAACGGCGTAACAGGCCTCTACGATGCGTCAATACACGCTATTGCTCTCGGCTTCATCGCCACCTTCATAGTTGCACATGGTCCAGTCATATTTCCCGTTGTACTCGGCAGAAAGGCTGATATCTCCAAACTCACATTCATGTCGCTCTACTTGCTGACACTGGCAAATGTACTGAGAGTTTTCGGCGACATCGCAAAGATATTTGCCGGAAATATGACCGCGGTTCTTGCCGTCTCGGAGGACGTTGTTTCGATGTCCGCGGTCGTACTCGTCCTGTCCGTCATCGCTTTTGCAGTCATGATTAGAAGAATGATATCTACGGCGGATCGGTGAGGGAATGCCGGAACTTCACCCCGTAAGGCTGAGGGATAAAACTCATGCTGTTCATTGAGCAGTCAGGTTGGTAAACATGGATAACAAACTGAAATTTCTGGATGAGGAACACGCGGAACTTATGGGAAGCCTCAGAAAGCTTTCTGTATCGGGACTCAGTACTGGCACTGCAGTAACGGATCTCCTTACCGTGCTGGAACCCCACTTCGCAAAGGAGGAAAAAATAGTAATGCCCATGCTTGCCCTTGCGCAGAGGCTTGCTGAAGGAGATGAAGTACCCATAGAATCTGCACCTCAGGCTGCTCAGGAGATAGAGAAGGAGTACCGGACCATGTTCAGGGAACATGCAGAAATACGTGTATTGGCAGGGAGGGCTAGAGAGGCAGCATTGGCTGAGAAAAACACTGATGCTGTTGAGACGATGAACTGGCTGTCTCACCACGCGGAAATAGAGGAGGCCATCGTGTATCCTCTTGCACTGCTTGCAGCAAGACTTCTGAAGTGCAGCAAATGAAACCATGAGTTATTGACGAGTGGAGAATCAATTATTCCTCCCTGAAGTGTTTGATCATGATGTGCTTCTCCGCACGGTGCAGTATTTCTGCGAGGGTGCTCGGCGAGATACCAAGCCTCATTGACAGTTTGTCGAGTTTAATCTTCTTTGGAAAATCAAAATAACCGAGCTCGAATGCCATTTTGAGTATTTCCTCCTGGCGGAGTGTGAGATCCCTCCGGTTTCTGAGCTCCCTCTTCTTCTTAACTTCGAAGCTCACTCCATCGGAAGTCAGTCTGTCGAGCAGCGTGTTGAGTGCAACGTTGTCCGTAACGAGCAGTTCCCATCGTATGGATCTGTCGCCAACGCTTGAGGCAGAAACAAGGGAGCAGTCAGCCCCCGATATCGCCCGGCAGACAGGACAGCTGTCTGTAGTCACGGCCCCGGCCACCCTTCCCTCTCCGATGTCTTTAAGGCTACTACGTATCACACTCTTGCTGGTCTTTACACGACTCATCAGATCGGCAGGCGGACTGTCTGTAGATATTTCGACAAAATCCTGCGTGCCGTGACTGCTCTCAGATTTTACGTCCGTAATGTGCACTACAGCTTTGTGCGACTTCATAACCTCGCCGATCCAGTTCTGCGGCGGTATAATGGATAACGAAACTTCCAGCATGATGTTGGCGTGACCTCGCTGAGCCTTACCTTCGTCTCAGATAAATTAGGCTTTCGCACTCAACCAATCGTTCTCCGCACCTCTGAATGATGCAGTGCCGGATTCAGCAAAAATGTACACGTCTCGAGGCAGGCACGGCCGACGCGAATATTTGACCAGGGTATGATTTCAGGCGGCCAAATTCTCTCACGCATCTATTGTTCCACTTTTGCAAAGACGGATGTATGGCAGTGTGCTGACTAATACAAACCGGTGGGCCCGAAGAGATTTGGACTCTTGACCTCCCGGTTATCAGCCGGGCGCTCCAGCCTGGCTAAGCTACGGGCCCTCAAGGCTGAAAAGTCGGCTCTTATTAAAATATTGTCGCCGTGAATTTGTATCCACTCGTGGTCAGTTGAAAATATTGTGCCCGAATCTCAGTGACGGCATGGAGCTGCAACCGTCACTAGGCCGTTCCTTGAATTTTCTTATACTCCTTCAATGATGAGGAGACATGGATCGCATCGCGCTTCCACGAGGGGGAACGAAGTCTGATACAGCCGCGAGGAGAAACCTGCTCGAGAGGGAAACAGGGGTAAAGTTGAAACACACCTCTTCGCATTCATTTGAGCCTGAAGATGCGTCAAGGAACATAGAGAATTTCCTTGGTGTCGCGCAGATTCCCTTGGGTATCGCCGGGCCTCTGAGCGTCAGAGGAGAGCATGCAAGAGGTGACTTCTTCATACCACTTGCGACTACCGAAGCGGCACTAGTTGCAACGATCAACAGGGGATGTTCAGTCGTCACGGAATCCGGTGGAGCTCTCGTTCGTGTTATAAAGGATGAGATGACGAGAGCACCGGTCTTCATAACAGAGGGCATTGAGCACGCCCTTCAGGTTTCAGAATGGGTTTCCAGTAATTTCAGAAAATTGCAGGCAGCGACACGTTCCACGACGAAGCACGGCAGGTTGCTTTCAGCCACTTCCTATATGGCCGGAAGAACACTGTTTGTGCGCTTTTCATTCTCGACGCAGGATGCCATGGGAATGAATATGGCGACGATAGCCTCACAGAAGATGTGCGACCTGATTGGGCGTGAGACAGGCGCAAAGACGATATCTGTTTCAGGCAACATGTGCGTCGACAAGAAGCCATCTGCAATGAATTTCCTTGAGGGGAGGGGAAAGACGGTCCTCGCCGAAGCTGTGATATCTGAAAGGATTGTGAAGGCGAAGCTTCATTCAACACCGGACGAAATTGCCGATACCTCGATCAGGAAGAACATGGTCGGCAGCGCCATGTCCCTGTCTTATGGCTTCAATTCTCATTTCGCTAACATGGCGGCCGCCATGTTCATAGCCACCGGACAGGACGCCGCGCAGGTTGTTGAAGCAAGCATGGGAATCTCTCTGGCCGAGAAGGTTAACGGGGGCCTCTACATTTCCGTTAGACTTCCCGCACTAGAAGTGGGCACAGTGGGCGGCGGCACTTCGTTGCCGACGCAGAGCGAAGCGCTCGATTTGATGGGATGCCGCGGTCGCGGACGCGCGCTTAAACTCGCGGAAATAATGGGGGCAGTAATACTGGCAGGAGAACTCTCCACGCTTGCCGCCCAGTCAAAGGGTGAACTGGCTGCGGCGCATGCAAGAATGGCAAGATAGTTGAAGATGAGTCTGATAACAAATTTCGGTGAACTCGCAGCATTCGCAGGCGAGGCAGCGGCAGGGCTGATATGCAGGTCCCTTGAGTCTGCAATCCATGCAGTTCATCCGTCCCGTTGCATACCTGAATATCTCGCAACCGACGCCGGCAGAAAGTTTGTATCATTTCTGTCCGGCGCAGACATAATCTGCGCCGGCGGAGGAAAAGCGTCGGCACAGATGGCTTCCGCGCTGAAGGCATCGGGCATACCGCTTGGACGCGGTCAGATAAATTGCAATACCGAAGGGAATGTGGGCGACGTAATCCTGCGGAAGTGCTCTCATCCTTTTCCTGATGAAACGACTGTTGAGAATACGAATGAATGTGTCGAAATGCTGCTCGACAGTTCAGAAGCCACTCGGATTATTTTCCTGCTGAGCGGCGGAGCCTCATCGATGCTTTCAGCACCCATCGACTTCGTGGGACTTGAGAGGAAAAGAGCAGTGTCTGAACGAATGATGCTTGCCGGAGCGAGCATATCTGAAATTAATTGCGTCAGACGACATCTTTCAAGGATAAAGGGTGGAAAACTTTCGCGTCTTTGTCATCCGCGCGGCATAACATCACTGATCATTTCTGACGTAATGGGAAACTCGCTCGAAGACATAGGTTCCGGCCCGACTTCTCCTGACTACACGACCTCATCAGACGCGATCGCCCTGATGAGACGATACGGGGCAATCGAGTTCTTGGAAGGGTTGGAAGAGACCTTACTGTCAGGCAGATACGAAACTGTCAAACCCGGTGATCAATCGCTCGACATGACGACCAACACCATAATTGCGGACAATTCTGCGGCAGTCGCATCTGCCGTGGCAGCAGCTTCTTATGAAGGTTACAAGGCATTGGCATTTCCCGGTAAGCTTGTTGGTGATGTCGACTACGAGGCAGCGCGATTTGTCGGCAATGCTCGAGCGTCGCTGAAGGGGCCGGGACTTTACGTCGGAGGAGGAGAGGTGCGTGTACGTGTTACCAGGAAAGGGAAAGGAGGCAGGTGCCAGCATTTCGCACTGTCGTGCGCCGGTCTATTGCGCGAGGGCGAATTTGTTGCAGCATTCGCAACGGATGGCAGAGACGGAAACACATCTGCCGCCGGCGGCCTTTCATCGGCCAACGGCGATTCATACACCTTTCTGAGGAACTTTGACACCGGCACATATTTCGCATCTAACCATACGACCATAAACACTGGAGACACTGGCACGAATGTGGCTGACATCTATCTGTATTTTAGAGCATGAGCCGCGCAGGTTGCTGCCATGTTTATAAAATTATTAAACTGTAAAGCTTATGAATATCAATTACCATCCTCATTACATGTCTGCAATGAACGAACACAGAGAGAAGATGTCTGCAGTTGTTACCGGCTGCACTTCCGGACTCGGCAGAAGCTTGTTCAACAAATTCTCGGCAGAGGGCTGGTCGGTTACAGGGTGCGGGCGCAGGATACAACTGCTGGAATCCCTGAAAGAAGACAAAAATGCGGATGCTAGTACTGTTCCATGTGATATCAGGCTGGAAAATCACGTGCTGAATCTCAGGAGCGTGATCAGGGCGAAGCCTGGCTACATCGACGCTCTGGTGCTGAATGCCGGCACCATAGGACAACTTCCACTTCCTGCATTCGATCAGATTAATCTTATGGAACTGAGAAGGTTGTTTGAGTCCAATGTGTTCGCAAATTTCAATGTTGTTCAGAAGCTCCTGCCGTTGATGAATGCGAAAGGCATAATCGTTCACATTACATCCGACGCATCGCGCACTCCATATGCGGGATGGTCAGGATATGGCGCTTCGAAGGCAGCCTTCAACCAGGCAATCAATGTGCTTGATGTCGAGCTCGCCAAAGCGGGAGTGCGTGCGATGAACATAGATCCAGGTGACATGGACACTGAAATGCATCGGCTTGCGATCCCGGATGCGGACGTCAGTCAGCTAAAGCACCCCGATACAGCCGCTACAGATGTCTATAAACTGATTTGTGAGCAACTCACGGCGAGGTGAGGCTGAGACTATGAAACACATGTTCGATTACAACACCGCACACCTTCCGCCGGAATTCTACGGCGCAGCGAAAGACGAGGTCAAACTGCTCACGATAGACAGGAGCAGAGGGATGGTCAGCGGATCACCTTTCATCGGCCTGCGGGACTTTCTTCGTCCGGGTGATCTTCTGGTGTTCAATGATTCACTCATGATTCCGTCTTCACTCAACGTATTCTTCACGGAGAGCGGCCGAAGAGGCAAACTGAATTTCGGCACGAGTTCAGTGCACGGGATGATGCTGTGCGAGCCGCGTCCGCGGAACATAGGTGAATTACTGTCGGAAAGAGAAATAGCACTGACAGTGCCTGAATCTACGGGAGTGAAACTGGTGAAAAGGCACAGTCTCTTCCACAGGTACTGGTGGGTTGAGCCTGCGGATTACTTCGAATTCACGTCTGTGATGAGCAAATTCGGGCAGTATATAAGATACGGTCACATACCTTTCGATCTACCTCCGGAAACATACGATACTGTTTTCTCGTCGCTGCCTGGCTCCGTCGAATTTCCTTCTGCGTCGCGGCCATTTACCCAAAGGGTGATGCAGTCGCTGGAGAAGAATGGGGTGCGTTTTGCCACAATTACTCTGCATTGCAATCTTTCTTCTCTTGAGTCATCAGAATTCGAAAACGCGACCAGGCTGCTCGATGAGGAATACGCAGTTAGCAGGAGGACGCTTGAACAAATTCAGAAAACGCACGAAGAGGGCGGTCGCGTTCTGGCAGTGGGTACCACTGTTGCGAGAGCGCTGGAATCATGTGCAATCTCAGGCAGAAAGCCCATTCATGGAAGGACCGACATCTACATCACGCCGGGTTTCAGATTCGGCATGATAGACGGCCTCATAACCGGTCTGCATGAACCGGACGGTTCCCATGTGGATATGGTTTCCGCCCTTGTCGACGATTCAACACTCCTGTCAGCCTACTCAGTCGCAAAGGAGATAGGTTACAGCTGGCATGAGTTTGGTGACCTTTCGCTGATAGTGTAATCAGTGTGACATTCCGCACCCGAGACAGCTTCTATGGTTCAAATGCCGAGTCGAATGTTGCAGCAACTTTCCTGGACGCTTCTGTAGCGGCGTCGACCGCGTTCATTATGCTGGTCCTGACGGAACCTTTTTCCAGTTCATAGATGCCTGCAATCGTCGTCCCCGCCGGTGTGGTTACGGCGTCGCGCAGCTCTGCCGGATGAACAGGGTGGCTCGAGAGCAGGTTCGCCGTGCCTGTCAGCGTCTTGGCAACGAGCCTGAAAGCAACATCTCTTGGTATGCCGACCTTCAGGCCCGCACTGACAAGTGCATCTATGATGATTGCTATATAGGCAGGTCCGCTTCCGGAAAGAGCGGTTATTGCATCCATCAGCGATTCATTGACCTGAATGAACTCGCCGAATGTGCCCAACACATCTGTGGCCTTTTTCGCATCTGCTGCGCTGAACCCTCCGCCCATGGCGTAGGCTGTCATGGATTCCCCTATGGTCGCGGCAATATTCGGCATTGCTCTGACTATCTTGCTTCCGGGCAGCACCGACTGCAGCCTGTCTATTTTTATGGCCGCCATCAGTGAAATGACAATTTTCCCTTCCGTGTGCTCGGCAATCTTTGTGAGCACCGCTCTGGCGTCACCCGGTTTGACGGCAATGATAACCACGTCGGACTTCGACGCTGCCTCCGCATTGTCCGAAATTACCCTGACCTTCCTGTCGCTGAATTTCAGCGTGGACGTATTACGCTTGGTCACTGTTACGCTGTCTGCAATTGCAGACGACGCCAGGCATCGAGCGACTGCCTCACCTATCTTTCCCGCGCCGATTACTGCGATCTTCATGTCATTTCCCTCAATGGTGTTCGCTATAATTGCATTGCATTTTAAACTGGCGGTGTGCCGCATGTGCTCTCAGGGGGGTCTGTGGGGGGTGACAACCTCATAAATTAAAATATAACCAACAGTTGATGGGTGAGAGAATGCCCGTAATCGACATAAGGCTCGATGAGCTCGTGAGACTTTCCGGTATTAACAGGGACTCAGACTGGTTTGCATCGGTTATTCCCATGACAGGAGCCAGCTTTGAGGGCATGGAGGCCGACTGTATGCGGTTTGAGTTCTTCCCGAACAGGCCTGACCACTACTCCGTTGAGGGCATTGCCCGGACGCTCTCCTTTCTCCACGGGAACCGGAAAGTCAGACAATATGATGTGAAGACCGGCGCAATCAATCTCACCGTTGACAGGTCTGTTGAAGCAGTAAGGCCGGTTATTGTCTGTGCGGTTGCACGCCATGTCGACCTTTCTAACGGTGCCCTCAGATCGCTCATCGAACTTCAGGAGAAATTGCATCTCACCGTGGGCAGGCGCAGAAGAAAGGTATCGATCGGTCTCCACAACGTGCGGACAGTGAAACCTCCGTTTACGTATGCGGCAATGGCTGCTGATGAAGTTCGCTTCACACCGCTCGGCATGGATGAAGAACTTTCGCTAGGAGATATTGTGCTGAAGCATGAGAAGGGCAGGGAATATGGCCGGATCGTGGGACAGGGGCCTTATCCCGTGCTTGCGGACGCAAATGGAGCGGTCCTCTCGATGCCGCCGATAATAAACGGAACTGTAACGGTGCTGGACGAAAATACCAGGGACATGTTTATCGATGTGACTGGCACCAGCAGGACTGCATGCGCGGGTGTGCTCAATATATTGTGCTCAAACCTTGCGGACAGAGGTGCTTCCATCGAGTCCGTGTCGATCCTGCGTGGCGATGACTCCTCAACATCTCCCGACATGAGCTTCAGGCGTATGCAGACAACTTCCCGGCGGATTAATGCAGTCACCGGCATCAAGCTCACCGACGACGAGAACGCAGAACACCTGAGGCGGATGGGTCACTCGGCCGAGCCAGATGGAGATTTCATCACCGCAGGCGTTCCGCCGTATCGAATGGACGTGCTTCATGAGGTGGACCTTGCGGAGGATATTGCAATAGCGCATGGTTTCGAATCGTTCGGCAAGTCCATGCCGGCGCATCAGACAAACGGCGAATTGCTTCCCTCGACGAAACTTTCAGACGTGCTATCGGAACTCATGTCCGGCTACGGATATATCCACTGCATCACGCTCCTGCTCGCTTCGGTCAGCTCCAACTTCAAGATGATGCGGACTGAGCCCACCGGTGTGGTGAGAGTACTCAATCCCGTTACCGAGGATACAGAGATTATGAGAACATCGCTGCTTCCTGGCCTGTTCAGGCTGCTCGAAGCGAACAAGCACAATGAACTTCCGCAGAGGGTTTTCGAGATAGGCCATGTTCAGACACCTGAACGCAGGCTCTTCCTCGCATCGCTCAATACGCATCCGCGCGCCACGTTTTCAGAATCGAAATCACTGATTGACGCGATAGGAAGAGATTTGAGGCTGAACCTCACATACTCCGAATCGACAGATCCGAGATTCATCGAAGGCAGGCAAATGCGCATAAGTGATGGAGTTGAAGCGATAGGGTATGTGGGAGAAATACACCCGGAAGTCATTACCAACTTCAACCTGTTTAATCCGGTCGTCGGATTGGAACTCGATGTGACGCGAATCCAGCTGCTGAGGTAGCTAAGCCCGGTTCAAGGCGCCGGCCTTGAGAATCTCTCAGGAAAGCCGGTGTCGCTCTGCGACTCGGGAGTTCAAATCTCCCCCTCAGCGCCCCCTTGTAAGTTACGCGGTGTACAGCGTTCTGTTGATGCGCGGAATCAGTGCAGCGATAACAGCCTGTTCTGTCAATTCTGCCCGACCAATCGCACCCCTGGTAAGATAACCTACGGCTCCCTCCTTCCTTCCTATGTCTTTAATGCCGCTGATCGATGACATCGAGTGCCCAGCGGTCTTTCCCTCGGAAATATCCTTGAGCACCGACGGCGGATAGGAAAAACCCATTCCGTGGCCCGACGAAACGTACCCTGCCCTGTCCACTATGACACAATACTGGACATCGAAGGTTCTGTGGAGTACCCTGTTTCTGAACAAACCTGCTTCGATGCCGATACCGATGTCGTTTCCAATCAAAGCCAGGCGCGCGCGATTCATGGCACCTCTGACAGTATCATCACCCGACGGCTGATCGGAAACCGACGACTTCACATCCTGTTCTTTGAACATCGGATTACGGAAAACATGCGCATACCGATGGAAAGCCATTTCCACTCCCTTGATTTTCGACGGATTAGCCGAACCGATGCCTATTGTAATGCGCCGGAGCACATTTCCATCTCTGTCGCATTCTCCCGCGACAATCCTGGAGGAGCTGAGCTTAATTCCATCAGCACATCGGACCAGGGGCACAATGATGCGTTCCAGAGGCTTCATGCCCCTGGTGCACCTCATCCTGTTGATCACAGGAACGCGAAAAACAGTGTCCGGAGTCACGGCTATTGCACTCAGAGATGCCATGCTTACCGCCGGGCCATACGGGTCATGCAGCATGGTTATGAAAAACGGCTTCTGGAACCCGGTGCAAAATGAGACCAGCGACCTCCGCCTGAGGGCGAAGGATCTGACTGCAGTCCGTTTCGATTGTGCCATTTCATCTGATGTAAGGCCGATGTACACCGCATCTGCATTATGAAACGCCGACTGAAGCAGCAGCCTGTGTCCAGCATGCAATGCATTGAACGTGCCGCCGAGGCACACTTCTCTTCGCGTCATAACTTACCAACGTAGGCCAGCGCCAGGAACAGCAGTGCAATAACCATGATGTAATAGAGGTAGAGTTGTCTCTTCTTTCTTCTGAGTCCGTTTTTGAAACTGTTGTTGCATTCGTCAGAGCAGAACGTGGCTTCAAGTGCCACAGGCTTGCCACACTGTCTGCAGTGCCGGTGAGGAGCTACGCGTTCCGCCAATTCAAACACTTTCCGGGGCTTCGAAGATGTTCTGACTAAATCAATCTTTCCGACACCGTGTTCCGTGTTGTCGGTGCCAGCCGGTCGAGGATTGTTGTCCATCTGAATGAGATGAGGTACGCAGATGTGCCGACAGTCACATTATTTCTATATGGCATACATTCATCCATCATGAAACGTTCCCGTGCGGAAAAAGTGGAAGACATAGAACTCGAAAACTGCCGAGACCTGAAAGATCTGACAGAGCAGATGTACAGGTCCGGCGGTTTCACAGCGAAGAAAGTCGGCGAAGCGGCCAGAATACTCCGCCGGATGATCGACGATGGTGCGTATATCTTTCTTTCCTTTCCCGCAGATATTGTATCCACGGGTACAAGAGGGGTGCTAAGATATCTTGTCAGGGAACGCCTCGTGTCAGCCATAGTGACAACCTGCGGCACGCTTGACCACGACTTGGCAAGAAGCTGGAAGAGTTACTACCACGGCGATTTCCTCATGGACGACGCCAAACTGAGGAAGGAAGGAGTTAACAGGCTCGGAAACATACTGATTCCGGACGGCAGTTACGGCGTCGTTCTTGAAAGAAAGATGCGCCCGTTCCTTTCCCGGCTGTATCGCGAGGGAAAGAAGAGAATATCCACTGCAGAACTCTGTGATGAACTCGGCGCCTATGTCGACGACGAGCGGAGCATACTCTACTGGGCTCACAGGAACCGCATACCTGTTTTTGTGCCTGGCATAACCGACGGTGCTGTCGGTTCTCAGCTCTGGCTCTTCTGGCAGGAGCACAAAGATTTCACCATCGATTTGCTCAAGGATGAACACGCACTGTCAGACATAGTCTACACGGCATCCAGGACTGGCGCACTTATGATCGGTGGAGGCATATCCAAGCACCACACGATATGGTGGAACCAGTTCAGGGGAGGGCTGGACTATGTCGTTTATCTCACTACGGCTCAGGAGTACGATGGCAGCCTTTCGGGTGCACCGGTGAGGGAAGCCATTTCATGGGGAAAGGTAAGGCCGGGTGCAAGACACGTCACTGTGGAGGGCGATGCGACCATTACACTGCCGCTCATTGTCGGTTCATGCATTGCATCGAAGAAGGCGTGACCCGATGCTGCGGCAAAGCAGACGGTGCCCCGGGAGCCGTCAGGCTGCCGGCAGAAGAGTCGGAATAAAACGACGGCATAACCCGCTGGTGATGTGCTGAAGATTGCCCAGATTTCTCCTTACTACACTCCGCATCACGGAGGTGTCGAATCGTTTGTCAGGGACATATCTGTCGAACTCACAAGGCTAGGCCATGAGCTTACCGTGATTACCTCGCGCAATGATCGCTCCCTGCCTGCGGAGGAGGTGATCAATGGCGTAACGGTCAGACGAGTTCCTCTGCTGATTACGCTCCTGCGTACACCAATTCCACGCGGCTTGCATTCGCGCATTATGGATGAATTCGACGTGATGCACGCACATACACCACCTCCAAGCTTTGCTTATCTTGCCTCCCGCCGGCTGAAACGGGAAAGTATTCCATCAGTTGTCACATATCACTGCGATTCCGACCTCCCCTCGAGACTTGCTGGACCAGTTGTCAGATTCCTCGACAGGCGCATAAGCTCGAGCATCATTGCCGGCTATTCAAGGATCGTAGTCACGACGGAGACATATGCATCGACCTCGGCAAACACATGGCGCATCGCTCCGGACATAGTGCCGGTCGGAGCAGATACGAGGCGCTTCTTCCCGAATCCGGAGGACAGGTTGCGGACTCGACGCAGGCTAGGAATCGACGGGAAGGGTATCGTCCTCTTCGTCGGAAGACTCGTCAGGCACAAGGGTGTGCAGTATCTCATCGAGGCCATGAAGCACACAGGATCGCAAACCAGACTCATGATAGCAGGTGATGGCGAATATGCGCCCAGGCTCAAGAGGGCTGCCAGACTCCTTTCTGATCCCTCGAAGGTGACATTCATCGGCGACGTCCCCGATCCAGTCCTTCCGTCGATCTACAGGGCGGCCGACGTTCTCGTCGTTCCATCGACGTCAAGACTGGAGGCTTTCGGCATTTCGGCAATTGAGGCGATGGCCAGCGGTACACCGGTTGTTGTGAGCGACATACCCGGCGTCAGGGAGATCATAAATGACGGAGTGCAGGGATTGAGATCTGAACCAATGAATCCTAGTGACATGGCTTCGAAAATAAACACGATACTCGAGAACGCTGTTCTCAGGCAGGCAATGGCAGAGGCGTGCATAGTTAGGGCAAGAGAATTCTCGAGCAGGGTCGTCGCAGAACGACTCCTTGAAATTTACAGGGCTGTTGTGACATCACACAACAGTTAGTGTTATCCTGCTGCCTGTTTTGTCGAAAGCGGCCCAGCTGTTCTGCGCGAAAGGGAAACCTACAATAATGTGAACCCTTCCGACGTTGCTGAAAAGGCGCAGATCGGGCATGCTTGGAATGATATGACCGGACGGGTGTGAATGTATGGTTCCGACGGTGCTAAAGTCGCCCAGTATGGAATGGTAATTGAATGTCGCGGAATGGAAGTTGCTTTTCGTGCTGGGTATGAGCACAAGGTCGTATATCGTGTCGCCTCGGGCAGACAGGCCGGCAGCAAACTCATTCGGAAGTGAATGCATGGCCGCCTCCATGACGGAATCGAGCAGTTCCCTCCTTATGTACAGTATCTCTGCCGATGCTCTCCTCGGTATCCTTCTTCTGCTGAAAACAGGCATCGAAGTCAGCCCGTCAGTTTGGTGTGGATCCTTCTGTAAAAGTCATAGTCAAACCGGACGAATCTGGCGGCATGCTCCGAAGAGGAGAATTCGATAACTTCATGGCCGCTGAGTTTGTGCTCAACCTGTCCGTCAATGACCAGTCTGCATGTCCTTTCCCCTTCAACAGCCAGCCTGATTACCGACCTCGAACCGGCCACAATAGGTCTCGAGGATATTCCGTACGGCGCTATCGGCGAAATGACCAGAACCGAAGCTGAAGGGTCTACTATCGGACCGCCGGCAGCCAGCGAGTAAGATGTCGACCCGGTCGGGGTCGAAATGATGACGCCGTCCGACTTCACGACCCCCACGCTGTTCCTGTCGACAGCCAGAATGAAATGCCTTACTTTGCCTGTCTCTGCAGTATGGACTACGGCTTCGTTCACCGCATCCTCTACCCTTTTCCCATCCACCGATGTTCTGAGCTTTAGCTTCTCCTCGATCCTGTACTTACCGGAGGTAATGCGATCCATGGCTCCTTTCATACCGTTCAGTCCGACTTCTGTGAGGAAACCGACGTCGCCCGCATTTATCCCTAGCACCGGTGCATCACAGCGCATGAGTGTTTTTAGAATCGTCCCGTCACCTCCGATGACAACAAGCACATCAGGCTTCATTTTCTCCAGCCTGACGCCCTTTTCGCCTATTGCTTCAGCAGTCGACTGTTCCAGTTCCATCTCACCACTTAGCAGTCTGAACAGTTCCTTCGCCTTTTCCACTGCTACGGGTATGTTGTGATTAGCATACAGGCCGAACTTCAAATGGCGAGCCTCCTGAGGTTCTTGTCCCCCACGGCCAAGAGACTCTTCCTGTCGCCAATATCAAATTTCATGTCAAGCAGATTTCCTGTCAGGTCGTACACTTCGCCGCCGGCCTCCCTGAGAATAAGAGATGAAGCAGCTATGTCCACAATCCGAAGTGCGAAGTTGTTGTCGGAGCAGCGCATAAAAAACAGATCTGCGATGCCGCCCGCAAGGTAGCACATTTCAAGCGATGCAGCACCGAGTGATCTGATGCGTGACGACTTTCTCGCTATGTCGTATGAGTTCAAAGACGCATTTGCGCCCATGTAAATGAAAAACAATGATTGTTTTTCGTCATACTTTCTCACATGGATCGGTTTGCTGTTGAAGAACGCTCCCTTGCCCTTCTCGGCATAAAAGACGTCGCCGGTGACGATGTTCATCACCAGGCCGTACTTGACGCCTGAGAGCGATTTAGTGCCTACGGCCAGTGAAACAGCGTAGAATGGAATGCCGTTGACCATGTTTTCGCTTCCGTCAAGCGGATCTATGATAATCGTCTGCTCCGCCTTTCTGTCAATAAACGGCGACTCCTCACTCAGTATGTTCATGTTAAGGGAGAGAGCATCTATCGCCTCAATCGCCGCTCTGTCTGCAACAACATCAGCGCGATAGCTTGGTCCTCCGTCAACTCCTTTACCAACGACATCCCTCGCATTTTCGCCCAATCCCGTGGTGAGCAGCGCTTCCCTCACCTTTACTGCAATCCTTTTCAGTTCCTCTTCCACGACGTTGTATCGCGCTGCATGGTTAAATTCTTTCCACTGTCGGTGTAACGTCGACCGTTTCGGACCTCTGCATCCTGCCCCATTGCCAGCACAGACTCATGAACTGACCCTTGAATGAGGCCCGCAGTACGGTTAAATGTGTATTCATCTCAATCCAATCAACAGGACAGCGCATGAGCGAATCCACACAGGTAGAGTGCGGCGGAGTGCATGTCAGATTCAACTTGAACCTGTATTTCCTTCCGTTGTCCCGTAAAATGTTACCGTCAAATCACGAGCAAAAACCGAAAGTGAACAACATCATACTTTTAATCCCGAAAAGATGTCGGTTCAAAGAGACAGTCAAGATGGTGAGATAAATGGAAGAAACTGTTTCAAAGTTTGACGGGAAGTTATTTACACTAAACAGCTCTCCCGGCTGGAAGCTGGCCAGACAGCAGCTCATCACATCAAATGGCCGGGAATACCGGGAATGGGATCCGTACAGGAGCAAGCTTGCCGCCTTCCTCGCAGGAGGTGGCACTTTTTTTCCGTTCAGCAAACATAGCAATGTGCTGTATCTCGGTGCCTCAACCGGCACGACGGCGAGTCACGTGGCCGATATTGTGCCCTCAGGCAGGGTATGTTGCGTCGAAATATCATTCACATCCTATGCAAGGCTGGCTGAGGTCGCCAGCCACCACCCGAATATGATTCCAGTGCTTGCCGATGCATCAAGGCCGGAAGAGTACGCGGCGATAGCAGGCGATCCGGATGTGCTCTACCAGGACATCGCACAGGGCAATAGCGTCGAAATATTCATCAAAAATGCGTCGTATTTCCGCTCACTCAAATCACTCTTTCTGGTCGTTAAAGCACGCAGCATAGACTCGGCTGCGTCGCCCGAACACGTTTATGCCCTGGCGCGTAAGAGTGTGAACAGTGCGCTTGGCGTTCATTCAGGTATGCTGGACATATCTGCCTTCGAGAAGGATCATGCGGTAATTTATGCATCCACAGGCGTTCGGGACGCCGTCACAGCCGTCTGATGCGCACGCGAGACGACAGCCTTAAGCTTGCAGGGGTTCTGGCATTTTATAGGCGTCCGTCCTTATATCCTGCACAGGAGGCAGCAATCACGTGTTGGACGGTATCTTAGGCGGCAGTGACACCGACAGGATAGAACGCAAAATAAAGCGGCTCAACGCCATACGGGCGGAGTACGAGGCGGATATCGCTGACCTCAAGAAGAGGCTCAAACGCGACGACATTAGCAAAGAAAAATACGAGCGCCTCTCGGCGCTGGCCCAGATGAAGGTGGACCGAATTGTTTCTCAGGTCAAAGTGCTCAGATTGAAAAAAGAAAGGATATCCTGACAGGCCCGTTCCGGATCATCTGTCTACCGACGCGATTGTTGCCGCAATGGAGGCGTAGTCGGCAACGGCCGCTTCTGTGAATACCGCACCAGCTTCGCGCAGCACTGCGGAGGTTTCGGGCCCTATGGACCAGAGACTGCAGTCTGCAAGCTTCTGCAAGAACTGCGGCATGATGCAGTTCATTTCGGCACATCTGAAAAAATTTCGTACCATCATGGCGCTGGTGAACGGCAGTGCATATATGCCGCCCCTGGCTATGTCTCTTACCAGCGTCCTGAGTGCATCGTCGTTACGCGGGTATGCCACACTGTACAGCGGAATCTCTGTAACGTCAAAACCCATGCTTCGAAGTCCCTCCATAAGCGTTGAGCTGCCCTCGCGGCTGCGCATCACGACGACAGACACTCCTTCAGTGCGCATCGTCCGCACCAGTTCGACTATGCCCGCCGAAGAATAAGCAGCGGGCTTGAGCGAATCAACTCCGTGCCGGGCGAGTTCGGCGTGTGTTCTTTCGCCGATAGAGATAACTCTGGCCACTGACGGAAAGCCTGTTTTATTCTCACCTTCTGAAAAGAATGTTCTCACGGCCCTGGCGCTCGCGAAGATGACAATGTCGGCCCCGCTCAATCGTTCCAGCAGAGCTTTATGTGGAGTCAATTTTCTGATTTCAAGAGCCGGAGCCGCTACCGGTTCAAGGCCCGCGTTTCTGAGTATTGCCGCACTTTCCTCCCATTCATCAGCCGGTCTAAGCACTCCTACTTTCATCTTTTTCATCACCTCGTTTAATCCTGCCGGACACCGTCGGTCCTACCACTATCAGCGCCGGCCCGCTGCCGCTGTCAGCATGTCCCTCACGCCCGAGTCGTTCAAGATCTGTTATGACCGTCCTCTGCTCCGGAAGAGACGCCCCGAATATCAGCGCCACCGGCGTGTTACGCGGAGCGCCTCTTTCGATGAGATGGGCGGATATTTCAGGAGCCATGGAAAGACCCATCATGAACACCGTTGTCTGTCTCTCCTCACATATGCCGTTCCAGTTGATGTCCATACCGCCCGGTCCGCGAGCAGATATGATCAGCACTCTGTCGGAAACACCCCTCCTGGTCAGCGGTATACCCGCCAGTTCTGGACCGGCCGTCGCAGAACTCACTCCTGGCACAACTTCCACCCTGACTCCCTGGGCAAGCAAAAATTCCGCCTCCTCGGCTCCCCTGCCGAAGATGAACGGATCGCCTCCCTTGAGCCTCAGCACATCAGCACCGGAATCGGCGAGTTCAACCAACAGATTATTTATCTGATCCTGCGACATTGTGTGCCTTCCGCTCCGCTTCCCGGCATTGTAAACTTTCGCTTCCGCCGGGAAAAGCTCCATTATGGCACTTCCGACGAGCGCATCGTAGACGATATGGCGTGATGATGCAATCAGCTCCCTGGCCCTAACGGTGAGCAACGATGGATCGCCGGGCCCGGCTCCGGTAAGGTAGACGATACCCTTCTCCTCATGTTTTCTCCCTGACGTCATTGTCCAAACCTCGATGCACGCAATCGTTCAAACGACGACAGAATGCCATTGACGCCGTCATCAGCGGACACGCGTGCGGTCAGTTTCGCTTCCTTGGAACCGTCAGGCGATAAAAGCTGCAGACGAACTGTGTACCCGCGGCCGAACGATACCACGCTGATGCCCAGCGGGACGCTGCATCCTGCGCCGAGTCCGAGAAGCAGCGCCCTCTCTATGCCTGTTTCCCCCAGCGTCTGTCTGTCCGAAGCCGCCTTTTTAACCGCTTCAGTAAAATAGCCTTTCCTGCAGACCAGCGCAATTGCGCCCTGGCCGGCTGCAGGAACAAAATGATCCAGGGGCAGGGGATAAATACCCATTCCATCAGAAGGGTGGATGCCCAGCCGTTCGAGTCCGGCAAGCGCCAGCAACGCAGAACCGGCTTTGCCCGTTGACAGCCGTGCGATACGTGTCGTGACGTTTCCTCTCATCTGGACCACTCTAAGATCGGGCCGGATGCGCGCAAGCTGTGCTATCCTCCTCGGGCTGGAGGTTCCCACTGTCGTTCCCGAGGGTAATCGGTACAGCGTAGCCGGGCCAACTAGACAGTCATGCCGGCTTGCCCTTTTTGGTACCATTGCTATCTCGATTTCCGGCGGGAGAATGGCAGGAAGGTCCTTCATGCTGTGAACGCCTATATCGAGCCGCCCGTCTATGACACGATCATTGATTGTGTCCACAAATGAACCTTCCGCGGGTTTCGATGTTCCGCTGTCACCGCTCGTCCGTATGATTTGCACGTCCATCTTTTCTTCGATGCCTGAATGACTCAGAACGGAGAGCGCAAGTTCGGTCTGTGCCATTGCAAGCTCGCTTCCCCTGGTACCCACACGTATCGTCCGGCATCACTTCCCGGTAATCCATTCAGACGCTTCGATGGCATGATATGTTACGATCAGGTCCGCTCCTGCTCTGAATATGGAGATGAGCGTCTCCTCCACGGTCCCCCTGTAGTCGGTCCAGCCGTTCATGGCCGAGGCCCTGAGCATCGAATACTCGCCGCTCACGTTGTAAGCTGCAACCGGTACACCGTATCTGTCCCTCGCCTTGCAGATTATGTCGAGGTTTGGCAGTGCCGGTTTCACCATGACAATGTCTGCGCCCTCCGCGATGTCTGCCTCGATCTCCAGCATCTGTTCGAACCTGCTTGCATAGTTCAGCTGATGTCCTTTCCTGTCGCCATCGGAAGGCGTGCTTCCGGCCGCCTCCCTGAACGGTCCATAAAACGAGGACGCTGACTTGGCGGCATATGCGAGGATTGAAACATCCTGAAAGCCTGCTGTGTCAAGCGCCTTGCGTATGTGGCCGACCTGCCCGTCCATCATGCCGCTCGGCGCAATCCATTCTGCACCGGCCATGGCCTGTGAAACTGCTATGCGACCGTACAGTTCAAGCGTGGCGTCGTTATCTACACCGTCGCTGTTCATTATGCCGCATTGTCCATGAGTCGTGTATTCGCATAGGCAGAGATCGGTGATAATGGCGATAGAGCTCTTTTTCCTGATCGCTCTGACAGCCTTCTGCACTATGCCGTCATCATCATATGCGCCTGTACCACCGTCGTTCTTCTCTGAGGGGATGCCGAACAACATGACTGCGCCGATGCCAAGTTCCTCGGCCCTTTTGCAAATTTCCTGGAGTCCGTCTACCGGATACCTGAATTGACCAGGCATAGGTGCGATTTCCTTTTTCTCATCCAGCGTTTCGTCGACAAAGACCGGGTAGATGAGCTTCGAAGGACTGATTTCAAAAGAGGAGAGCATTCTCCTTACGCTCTTTTTCCTGTACCTCCTCAGCCTCGATACCGGGTATTGTCTCATTTTCACCTAGCCTCTGCGGACCGAATTCAAATATATAGATGCTTCAGCAGCTGTCTGATGTTGAATGTTCTCAATTATTTAATATAGAATCGCCTTACTTCCAGGTCCGTAGATGAATACTGCAGAGAAAGTCATTGTTGATACGAATGCCGCTCTGGGGACGCTTAGGGCATCCATTAAGAACAGGCACTCCATACTCGTCGGTCTGTCCGGCGGAGTGGACAGCGCACTAGTTGCCTATGTCGCACATGAACAGCTTGGCGACAGTGCTGTGGCAGTCACCGCCCTGTCGCCTTCCCTGTCTGATGAGGAAAAGGAGTGTGCACGCAGCGTGGCGGCCGAGATCGGAATCATGCACATGTTTGTGGAGACTCACGAAATGGAAGATCCCGCATATCTGCGGAATGACGAGAGAAGATGCTACCGCTGCAAAATCGAGCTTTCAACCGTGCTGCGCAGAAAGGCGTCGGAGCTCAGCCTTTCGACAGTTGCTATCGGTGTCAACAAATCCGACTTTTCTGATTACAGACCGGGCATTGCAGCCGCACGATCCGAAGGCGTCTGGTTTCCGCTTGCCGAATGCGGCATGGAAAAGGATGATGTCCGTGCGGCCGCAAGGGAAGTCGGGCTCAGCGTACATGACCGGCCATCAAACGCATGCCTTTCCTCGCGCATACAGTATGGGCAGCCCATAGATGAGCGGACGCTCAGGGCGGTCGCTGAAGGGGAGGCATATCTGCACCGTATGGGCATGAAGAGTGTCAGGGTGAGGGTTCACGGACCTCTGGCGAGGATCGAGGTCGGCACGGAGGACATAGGTTGTTTTTCGCTGCCGTCCCTGAGAGAGGACACCGTTGCAAAGTTCAAGTCGCTCGGCTTCCTCTATGTGACGCTCGACATGGAAGGCTTCCGCAGCGGGAGCATGAATATAGCGCTTACGAACAACCGGTAGTGCTGCCACAGTTCAGGCATTTGTAACAGCTGCCGTTCCTAACTGTCACGTGCCCGCAAACCGAACAGAGCGGCGCGTCGGAATCGAACATCAAACTCCTGTCCATTAAATCGGGCGCAGGCTCTTCTCTGCTGAACTCGTCCAGAGACTTTGTCGAAGGATGTATGAAAGAAGGCCTCGGTTCCCTGGCCGTCTCTTTCTCATCGACAGAAGGTTTCACCTGTACAAAGTCCGTCCTGCCCAGATACTCCATACCAAGCACGCGGAAGATGAAGTCGAGGGGAGAAGTGCATGTACGCACATTCGGATGATCGGTGAATCCCTGCGGCTCGAAGCGCGTAAATGTGAACGCATTTACGTATTTCTCCAGCGGCACGCCGTACTGCAGTCCAATAGAGACGGCAATGGCGAAACCATTCAGTATGCTCCTGTATGACGACCCCTCCTTGTACATATCTATGAATATTTCGCCCGGCGTTCCGTCGCTGTACTCTCCAGTACGCAGGAAAAGCTTGTGCCCGCCGATCGTGGACTCGAGCGTGAAGCCTCCACGTTTTTTCGGCAGCTCTTTCTTGACCCCCCGGCCAAGTTCCAGCACCTCCTCTCCAATTTCCTTGGCGGAGCTGAGCGGTTGTGATGCCTTGGATCCGTCTCGATAGACGGCCAGTGCCTTGAGACCCATCCGCCATGAATTAACGTACACATCGCGTACATCTTCCCAAGTGACATCTGCGGGGAGGTTGACAGTCTTGGAAATGGCGCCGGATATGAACGGCTGCACGGCAGCCATCATCTTCACGTGCCCCATTGGTGCGATAAAGCGTTTACCGCGTCCGCTCCTGTTTGCACAGTCGAATATCCGGACATGCTCAGGCAGGACATCTTCGATCAGTTCCATGGACTGAACTCCGTTTACGAAGTCGCGTGTGGCCTGTACCTGTTCCCTGCTGAAGCCCATGGCGATGAGCTCCTTTTCCGACATATGCGGTGTGAAATCATCCATTGTGTGCGTCCGGCTTATGTATTCCAGCGCTTCTCTGATCTCTTCAGCACTCATTCCCTTTGCAGCCAGGGAATCCCTGTTGATGAACGGCGAACCGTCCAGTGTGCCAGTGCCGGTAAGAGCGGTTATTATGCTTCTGCGTTTCTCTGTACCGTATCCAAGTCTCCTGAGCGCAATCTCGACGGATTTATTGACAATTTTGAAATAACCACCGCCCGCCAGCTTTTTCCATTTGACGATGGAAAAATCCGGCTCTATGCCTGTTGTATCACAATCCATGAGGAGACCAATCGTCCCTGTCGGAGCCACGTTTGAAGCCTGTGCGTTCCTGTAGCCATACATCTCTCCGAGCTTGATGCATTCGTTCCAGTCATCCATTGCCGCTTTGAGCAGCAGCGGTGGAAGTTTAGTCGAATCTATGCGGAATATGGCATCACGGTGCATGCCCATGACTCTGAGCATTGCCTCTTTGTTTACCTCGAAGCCCGGGAATGGACCTGTTATTGCTGCTATCTCGGCCGACGTTCTATAGCAATGGCCGGTGATGATGGCAGATATCGCGGCGGCGAAAGTCCTTGCCTCGTCGCTGTCGTAGGCATATCCAAGCAGCATTACAGACGTTCCAAGATTCGCAAAACCCAGTCCGAGCGTTCTGAACGTGTGACTGTTGGCGGCGATTACTTCGGTCGGATATGATGCAAAATCCACGATGATCTCCATTGCGGTAGTGAATACCCGTATCGTCTGCCTGAAACCGTCAATGTCAAAATTGCCTTCCTCGTCGATGAATTTGACCAGATTTATGGATGCGAGATTGCACGCAGTATTGTCGAGGAACATATATTCCGAACAGGGATTGGACGCGTTGATTCTGCCGGAATTGGGGCACGTGTGCCATCTGTTTATTGTCGTGTCAAACTGCATGCCTGGATCGGCGGAAGCCCAGGCTGCCTTGCTCACCTGTTCCATGAGTTCTGCTGCCTTGTATGTGTGTGCTATCTCTCCAGTGGTCCTGTAGGTGGTATTCCAGCTGCCGTCAGAAAGGAAAGCATTCATGAAATCATCTGTGACTCTCACAGAATTATTGGAATTCTGGCCAGACACGGTGAGGTACGCTTCGCTGTTGAAATCGGCAGGATATCCTTCTCTGATCAGCGCCCTGACCTTCTCCTCTTCCTTCACCTTCCAGTTGATGAACGACGCGATTTCGGGATGATCTATATCGAGTACGACCATCTTTGCGGCCCTTCTTGTTGTTCCGCCTGACTTAGTGGCACCTGCGCCGGCATCAAGAACTTTCAGAAAAGACATGAGGCCGGAGGACGTGCCGCCGCCGGACAGCTTCTCCTCGGCGGCCCTGATCTTGGAGAAGTTGGTGCCAGTCCCGGAACCGTATTTGAACAGCCTTGCTTCATTCTTCAGCAGGTCGAATATCGACATCAGATCGTCAGTAACGGACTGTATGAAGCATGCGGAGCACTGTGGTCTCGAATAAGCGTCTTCCGTCTGCGTTACCTTGCCTTTTGTCGCATCCCATGCCCAGCTGCCACCGCTTCCCTTTATGCCATACTCGTGATAGAGGCCGACATTGAACCAGACAGGTGAGTTAAAGGCAGCCATCTGATGTAGCAGCATGTACGTGAGTTCAGCTTCAAAATTTTCCGCATCGACTCCCTCAAAATAATCATATTGCTCACCGGCCCACCTGATGGTGTGAGCCACTCTGTGAATGAGCTGCATCACACTAGTTTCTGTTCCGGTGCCTGGAACGCCTGCCTTTCGGAAATATTTGGAAACTGCAATGTCCACTGCCAGCTGGCTCCAACCCTCTGGAGCCATAATGTTGTCCATTTCAAAGACAATTTTACCATCAGGTTCGGTAATACGAGAAACTCTTTCCACCCACCTGACTGTGGAATACGGATCTTCTCCGTCCGCTACAAATTTCCTTTCAAATTTCATGTGTGATCCCGCCTGGTCTCCAGCATGGCTCTTCTTCGGGGTTATGTTCTTTCCCGCCCTTTTCTGGCTCCCGCTGCCGGGTACCACTTGCGGAACTTCTTCCCTGTCCACTTTCACGGCATTTCTGACACTCATATAATAAACACACACCTGCTTGACTTAAGCATTTTCTGAAGACTTTCCCGATTTGTGATGCGAGAGTGCAGTTGCACGATCGCGTTAGATTCCGATGCCAGTTAAATTATAGCACACTTTGCGACTACTGTTTCCCCATTAACTGGTGGTGCATCCCCGCCATGGGTGAGTTTTATGGGAATACTTTTGGCATATAATAGGCTTTTTGAACCTGATATGGAATCCAAGAACTGTTGTCTATTATCTTATTAATATTCATGTCTGTATTCTAATATAAAATCACGATTGTATTCAATTATGTAATCAGATTACTATTCAGATGACGATATGACTATATACAAATAGTGTCAGATTCTGATTTTTCTGAATTCAATTTCCACGCCCTGCCGGTATCCGATAAGATGCTTGGCATTGCCGCCGGCGACAGCAATCTCGATGTTGCCATGGGAGCCAATCAATACCAGTGGTTCTCCGTCCTGCTTGTCGGCGTAAGTGCGTGTGAATTCTATTACGTCCTCAAAATCTCCACAGGTCACCTTCAACCTTTGACCGACTGAAAACAGCCTGCTAAATCTTGTACCGTTGAGATTTGTAATCACGTTTCCAAAGGCATCCGCATAAATACAAATGCCGGATATGCCTGAAGGAATGAATCTAACTTCCCCGATATCGATCTCTCTGTAAGACCTGACTTCTCTGCCAACTTTCTCGAACGCGCCTCCGGCAGAAAGATAGGCGGCCGCAGGCGCAAATACATCCCGTCCATGAAATGTGTTTGAAACATTTGAAATATCCAATTTTCTAAAATCAATCTCTCTGACGCTCATTCGGCCGCACTCCTTTGCAGCAGGGATGATCAGCCCATTGTCTGGGCCAACAAAGAAATGTTTACCCGACTTTACTGCAATCGGTCTCCTTGTCCCGCCCACACCAGGATCTACCACAGCCATATGGACGGAACCGTCAGGAAAATAGGGTACAACGCTCTTAAGAACGAAAGCACCTTCAATTACCGACTGGGGGGATATATCATGTGATATATCCACGATATCGGCATCCGTCCTGGAAAGTATGACACCCTTTACTGCGCCGACGTAGCCACCGAGTGTCCCGAAATCGGTAAGCAGCGAAATCACCGGTCTGCCATGGAACCGGGATGCAGCGCGATTGTCCGTTATCCGCACTTCAAACAGCATGGAATGGTTTTGTGGCGTAATAAGTTATGCGTGCCGGTAGCATAGAACGTCATCGCAGCTTAACTGCAAGAGCCTCTATTTCCACTTTCGCCCCCCTCGGGAGGGCGACAACCGAGACTGTTGTTCGTGCTGGCCGGTGTGTGCCGAAATAGGCGCCATACAATTCATTGACCTTTCCGAAATCATCCATGTTCGTCAGGTAAATTGTAGTCTTTGCCACCTGGTCGCGCGTAATGCCTGAAGCCTTCAGCACTTCCTCCATATTGGCAAGACACCTTGTTGTTTGAGCTTCGACGTCGTCAGATATAAGTTTACCTGTCACAGGATCCAGACCTATCTGGCCAGAGCAGAAAACTATGCTTCCAGAATCGATTGCCTGGGAATAAGGTCCAATTGCAGCAGGAGCATCATTCGTACTTATACTATTCAGAGACACGATATCACCGTCCGTGATATGGCGGCACGGGCACAAAAAAGATTCCATTAAGCCGGTCTCGCTCGGCGGAGAGATTTGGACATTGGCTAACTGCGCTTCACTGCATCCATAGTACTCTCCTCTCCGGATTGTGTGTTTCAGCACTCGCCGAGACTCCATAACAGTTTTGGTGCCGCTAAAAATCATTCGTGCGGGAATGGTGCAATTGTTCTAAAGGGAGGAAAGGAAAAATATTGAAAGGAAGAGGTTTGTAATCGGTATGCACCGGTGTTCAAACTCAGAAATGTATCTTTTGTGCCATCCTGTTGAAGAGACTTCCGGCTTTCCTGGTGTGATGCACCTTAGCCGACTCCTCGTTTGCCCTTTCAATGGCAACAAGATCAAGGTAGTTCTTTCGTCTGTTACTATTCTGTGTGCTTGAATTTAGTATGAGCATATCCCACATTTTTCTTCACATCCTAGTTTATTTTCAGAATAGTCCTAAAAATATTTGGTATATAAGGATTAGTATGAAAATTATTCAGTTGATAACGAATAGATGTAAAAAACGACTAATAAAAGGAAAGATTTATCCGAAGAAAATAAGGTATAGTGACTAAATGGATGAAAAAGATATACTAATACTCGAACTGCTTCAGCGGAATTCGCGTACCTCTCTCAAAGAGATAAGCCGGCAGGTGAAGCTGGCTGCGCCTACCGTTCACGAACGTGTTCAATCGTTGATGAGAAAAGGCGTCATTACCGGTTTTACGACGCTTGTGGATCCAAAAAGTGTCAATCTGGACATCACGGCGTTCATCATGCTCTATTTCAAGACTGGCGGATCCCTTGGTGATCAGAAGGTGGTTGATCTCATAAACAGCATTGGCGACATCGAGGAATGCCATCATCTGGCCGGCGACGAGGATTTGATCATAAAGGTCAAAACGGAAAACATGGCGACGCTGGAGGATATAATCCTCAGGCTTTCCAGGTCGGGCCACTTCAGCAGAACCAAGTCAATAATAGCACTCTCCACAATAAAAGAGAGCGCGGCTCTGAACCTTTCCCATAAGATGAGGGAGATTGAAGAACAGCATCAGGTGAAAGAGAACGAGTGACGCGCATCATGGCGCCATATTGCTATCGTTCTCACAGATCCGGATTGGAAACCATGAACAACGATACAGTAAACAGAACCGTTTCGGCAGGTGCTGATGTTCATCAGTACCCTTATGAGTTTAATCAGGAGATAAGGCGCAGGGCGCGCAGCGTATCGTCAGAACTGTTGTGGATGTCAGTCGTGTCGACTGCGGTTGAATTATCATTGCTGTTTTTCATTACATTTGCTGGCCCGGGAAAATGGATAGCTTCGTCGCTCGAATATCTGTCATGGTTTCCGAGGGTCTGCATCTTTTCGTCAACCATTGTTCTGCTGTTCTACGCTGTCGGCATGCCGTTCGCTTACCGGATTCATGGGATAAGGAAGAGATACGGCATAGCGACTGCAGGCACCGTCAACTGGCTGACGGACAGTCTGAAGGCATTGTTAATTTCCATGGTCTTCATTACTGGAGCGTCAACGCTGCTCTTAGCGTTAATAAGCCTGTCGAATCTCTGGTGGTTGCTCGCAGCAACAGCCTACGTACTCTTCACAGTGACATATTCCCGTTTTTTCCCTTTCCTTGCGCTCCGTTTCTTCTATCGCATTAGACCCCTGGAAGATGGTGAAGTGAGTCGTAAAATAATGGCGCTGCTCAAGTCCCTCTCACTCGACCGGATGAGCATTTACGTGATTGATGAAAGCTCGAGATCCACGATGGCCAATGCATTCGTTGCCGGCATAGGAAAGAAGAAACGCATCGTGCTCTACGACAATACAATCCGCTTTTTCACGCCTGAAGAGGTTACCTGCATAACAGCCCACGAACTGGGCCACTATCTTGCCGGGGACAGTTGGAAGTCATGGGTGTCGAACGTTCTGATGGCCTACATTTCCGCATTACTTCTTTATGCCGTCTACAGTCTCGCGCTTCATATGCATTCACTCTATTCCCCGACTGATCCATATGTCCTTCTGTTGTTCTCGATCACACTGAGTATCACCGGAGCAGCGTTGACTCCACTGACAAACTACATTTCGAGAAAGAGAGAGCGATGTGCAGATCTTTTCTCACTCAACGCATATCGCAACCCGGTAGCATTCATTTCTAGCGAGAAAAGGCTGTGCGACCTCAACCTGATGGACGACGATCCAGGCACGATCAGGAAGATACTCTTTGCCACGCACCCGTCGACGGCTGAGAGGGTCAGAATGGGCGAAGCGTGGCGTAGTTCCGCCGAAGCGGCAAAAGAAGGTTGAAATATGGAGAAAACGCTCATTCCCCCGAAGGGGTAAAAACGAAGGAATTTGCCGTTCTCCTAAATGATAAAGACGGTGGGCTAGCCGAGCTGACAGACACACTCGGGAACAGCGGCATTAACATAATTACGCTGACGATGAGCAGCTCGCGCAATTCAAGACAAGTCAGGCTGATCACATCTGACGAACTGACGTGCAGAGATATGCTTAATCACGGCAAGTATGAGTTCACGGAAGATGAAATCATAACTGTTGTGATCGATGACAAGCCCGGATCTCTGGCAAAGATTCTAAAAAAGCTGGATAAGTCAAGGGTAAAGGTGAATTCAACATACATAATCAACAAGAAGGACGGCAGAGTCGAGTTTGTGCTCGGTCTGGATAATCCTGAAGAGGGAAGGAAACTGCTGTTCAGAAAGCTGGGGCTCGACAGCACCCTTCAGGCGGTAAACGACTGACCGCAGCTGCAGGTGCTCTTTGCGTTCGGATTAATGAATGTGAATCCTGAGCCCTCCAGGCTGTCCACGTAATCTATTTCGGTCCCTTCCAGATAAGCCGCACTCTCCCGGTCGACGACTATGTTAACCCCTGCCTTCTCCAGCTTGAAGTCGTTGAGCATGTCCGCTTTGTTCTCAAAGCTGAGACCATACTTGAAGCCGCCACATCCTCCTCCGGCCACGTAGACCCTGAGGAAGACCTGCTTGTCATTCTCCTTTGGCATGAGTGTTTTAACCTTCTCTATGGCTTTTTCTGAAATTGTGACATCGAACATGTGAATCACTATCTTTGAATTGCCACACTTGGTATTTAAGCTTATTTTCTTTCGACTCTGTCAGGCTGAGTGTCATCCTCTGGCAGAAGCTGCTGCTACTTCCATATCGTCGACTCAGAGGGACTGTGTGACTGGGTAATAGCGACTAACTGTCAGCAGCATTTCGTTCACCATTGACAAGCACAACCTTGCCTGTGTGTCTAGACGCCTCAACATAATCCTGAGCTGCTGCGGCTTCGCGCATCGTAAACACCTTGTCCACGACAGGATCAAGCTTCCTGCTGAATATCAGGTTCATGACTGTTTCAAAATCGCCAGGATCGCCCATGGTGGATCCGGTGACCTGCAGCTGCTTCCAAAATATGAATGACAAATCCATCGAAACCTGGCCACCGGAAGTCCGCCCGTAGTTGACCAGTCTTCCACCCTTGACAAGAAGGCGCATGTTGTCGTTCCAGAGTGCCGAACCAACGGAATCGATGATAATATCAAATGGGCGACCTCCTGAAGCCGTGTAAGTCTTGGCCCATCCTTCTGGCTTCTCGGTGACAATGATTTCATGGGCACCTATTCTGCGCAAGATGTCTGTTTTGTCCGCTGACCTTGTCGTGGCGACGACGTACGCGTCGAAGAGCCTAGCGATCTGTATGGCCGCAGTAGATACCCCACCGCTTCCTCCGGTGACAAGAACTCTGTCGCCAAACTTCAAACCAGCTCTGGAAACAAGTGAATGCCACGCCGTGATGTAGACGAGGGGGGCTGCAGCGATTTTTATGAGGGGATAATCATCAGGAACGCGTTTCAAATTCGAGGCAGGAACTGCGACGTACTCCGCATAAGCGCCGTTTATATGCTCACCGAGAATGACAAAACGGCCGCACATTGTAACTCTTCCCGAAAGGCACTCAAGACATCTCCCGCAACCAATTCCGGGATTAATCACAACCCTCTGTCCGGGTGCGCAGCCAGAAACTTCACCTCCCGCTTCAATGATGCGACCCACGGCATCGCTACCCGGTATATGCGGCAACGGCAGCGAAAGTCCTGGAAAGCCTTTCCTGACAGCAATGTCGAGCCTGTTGACGGAAGTCGCCTCGACCTGAATGAGCACTTCATGCCGCCCGGGAGACGGCATGGGAAGGCGGCCGGACTCCAGAACATCAGATTCGCCGTGCCTTCTGAAATAAACAGCATACATATTCCCTGTATGATCAGACGATGCAGTGCCAGACACGCACCTGAATACCGTTCACATCATTAGTCTTTTGGCATGACAACAGCATGATAAATTTGGACACGAAACTTCGGATTTCGTTATGCTGTCAAACGCTTGAACCAAAATACGGATATAAAGTGCAATGCTAAATAAAGAACATGACAGAAGGAATAGCAGACTCGTACATCACTTCTGATGGGGTGCGAAATGAGAAAATTTGGCTGGCGGCGGATTTCCGGGAATCTCTTCTTGCCGAAGGCATCAGGAAGGCGGGAAGCGTCAACCAGTTAGGAAGGGTATTGGGATACAGATCCAGAGTTCATCCTGGATGGAGTGTAAGGCAATTGATGAACGGGGCGCAGCCATTCACAATGGACCGTCTCGCAATATTGTGCAATTATATAGACTATCCACTGGATGAAGTGCTGAGATATCGCGTTCCGAGACGTAGAGCGCTGAACCACCAGAGCATGCTGCCTACATCTCAGCATCTCTGAATGATATGCCTGCAGCTGATCCGGATCGTTTGCTCCTTGAAGAGCGGCTTTCTCCATCTGTTCCCGGCGAATAAAGCGATAAATCCGTATGACTCGATGCCACGAGCTCGTGTTAACGCCTGTTGTCAAATTCAAATGTTTCCTGCAACGGGCCCCTGCAACAGGCCCATTGACAGTTGAATGGTGAGCCTTCTTTCACGGCAAACGTTTTTAATTGGGTTAAATCTAACTTTGACCGGCAAGGATATGAATGAAGAAACAAGAAACGTAATAATCATCGGATCCGGTCCAGCCGGGCTTACTGCGGCAGTATACGCGTCACGCGCACTTCTCAGGCCGCTCGTTATTGCGGGCAGGACTCCGGGCGGGCAGCTAATGATCACGAGCGAAGTGGAGAACTACCCTGGCTTCCCTGAGGGGATACTCGGCCCAGAGCTCATGGTAAAGATGAGAGAACAGGCTGCAAGATTCGGTACGGACTTCGTGGATGACGACGTCAGTGCTGTAGACTTCAGCTCAAGACCTTTTAAAATCATGGTTGGCGATGATAGATATCTAGCGAAAACTGTGATTATAGCCACTGGAGCGAGCGCACTCTGGCTTAACCTTGAATCAGAAAAGAAGTTTATGGGAAAAGGCGTTTCGGGGTGTGCGACATGCGACGGTGCTTTTTTCAAGAACAGGGACGTTGCAGTAGCTGGTGGCGGAGACTCCGCCATGGAAGAGGCGCTGTTTCTGACGCGTTATGCATCGCACGTTACTGTAATACACAGAAGGAACAAGCTGCGAGCCTCCCCGTTTATGCAGAAGAAGGCAATGGACAATGAGAAAATCTCATTCATGTGGAACAGCGAAATAAAGGAAGTAACCGGTGACAAGACAGTCACGGGCCTTGTCGTAAAGGATATCAGCACCGGCGAAGTGAAAGACGTTTCAGTCGGTGGGCTGTTTGTGGCCATAGGCCACAGACCTAACACAGACGTGTTCAGGGGACAGCTGCCTCTGGATGAAAAGGGTTACATCATAATACATGACGGCAGCAGGACTGGCATTGATGGCGTTTTCGCATCAGGTGATGTGCATGACCACAGATACCGTCAGGCAATAACTGCCGCAGGAATGGGATGCGTATCCGCACTTGATGTGCAGAAGTTCCTGGAAGAAAACAACTGATGTGCTCAGGCACTCAGGGGAAGCATGATGGTCAGAAACGTTACATTCCTTCCCCCGACTTCGAGTGTGCCGATTGAGGCATTTCCACCATATCGCCGTGTGAGTATTGTGACAGCCATGAGGTCGACGTTGCCTCGCAGCAGCGTATCTATGTCGTCCACATGAGACATAACACGCGGAATGCTCGATTTGGGCACGCCCCTTGGTGAGATTGTTATCACCGCCGACTTCTGAAGTGCCGTTTCCTCACGAACGTCTATATCAAAACTATTCGTATCTTTCTGTATGCTGGCGAGAAGCGCGAGTGAATATTCGAAAAGGTTCGACAGTTGAGCGTCGCCGAGAACAGATTCATCCTTGCTGCAATTTATCGCCACATTGTATTCTCTGCCAGACTCCGAAGCAAATTTTTCTACGCCATCGTCTATTTCCTGCTTCAGAGGATGAACTCTGAATGCAAGCTCCTGAACATTGCCCTTGGCAAGACGAGCCAGATTGGAAAACGCATTAATCAGATTTCCCACAGTCTTTGATTGCGCGATGATGTTGTCGATGAGATGCTTGCTGACCTTCCCCTCAGTCCTACCGAGCAGTTCTGAAAAGGTCAGTATCGCCTGGTTTAGATCACCTATGTCATGCTCCATGATCTTGTTTATGATCTCCAGATATTGCGCGTATTCCTGGAGTCTTTTCTCAAGCGCATCCCGTTCAAAAACCACTCTCGCTCCATCGCTCGCATCTTTTATGGAATCAGGGAGTGAATTCAGGTATCCCGGCTCTCTCAGAACTAGCTTGACTGTTCCCCTGCCAAGGTGCCGCAGGTATTTCACGGGTTCGTCTGTAACAAGCACAGCAGGAACAGGAGAAGGTCCCTTCAGCAGTATTTCCAGAAACTCCTCCTCACTCTCCTGCAGAAAAGGTAGCTCGAGCACGGCGACAGTGCCGAAATTTATCGAATGCAGCGACAGCATAAGCATGAGTGGTGTCGAAGCCGATACATTGAGTCCTGGAACGGAAGAAAGCGCTTTCAGGTCTTCCTGGTTGTCAGACCCGCTCTCGCTTACAACCACCACGTCAATTGATGCCAGTTGAATCACCATCGGTGCCAAATATATCAGGCCGGTGTCTTTATAATTGTTTCTTCAAGGCTATTTTACCTGAAAACATGACAGTGCCGGTAATCCAGCCCCCGCCCACACTGCCACCGGCTGGCACACCGCGTAAATAATTACTATCGTGGTTTGACAGTGGCTCCCGAAGGTATGCCCGGGAATTTGAGCCTGTAGAGTATGGCAAATATGCCAAGCCTGCCTCTTCCTCTGTTCTCTGGCTCCTTGAGCCTCAGGAACATGAAAGATGTTCCAAAACGGCCTGCCACAATGATGCCGTAGACAATCGGAAGTGCGATCAACAGCGGATGGGTTTTAAGCATAAATTCCAGCATATAGCCTCCTGTGAGGGCGCCTGCGAAATAGACTGCACCGTTGAATCCGTTCATTATGGAAATGAACTCGGCACGATGGGTTTCCGGTGAAACGTCCATCAGGTATGACATCATGACAACATTCTGGATTGCCCCGGCAATACCGCTGTACAGCTCGAGAAATGCAAATTCATCAAATGTGTTGAATATGGCATAGAATAGCGGTATCGCGGAAAGCATCAGCCTGTTAATGAAAATCAGCGGCATCCTGTCCACACGATCCACAAATCTGCCAACGAGAAATTGCCCAACAATGGTTGAAACAAGCGCGATGACTGTCAGCAGCGCAATTGTTGGCAGGTCGAAATGCATGACTGAAACCATTGTTATCGGAAATATGGGCCACGCCATGGACCAGAAGAATCCCTGCACATTCATAGCCACGAAATATCTGTAAAAATAATCGTGCTCTTTCATGCTTGAAAATGTCTGTCGTATACTGCTTGTTAGGCGTGTTGCATGTTCCTTTTCACTTATCTGTGTGACCAGTATGGCAGACGCAACGTACGATACGGCTGCGGCGATGAATGGTATCTGTATTTCTCTTCTGGCAGAGCCATGAAGGACGAATATCATGACTCCAACAGCAAGAAGTGTTCCAACAGAGCCCACATTATTCAGGACGGACAGGAACCTGCCTCTCCTGCTGGAGGCGGTTATGTCTGCAATCAATGAGAACCAGTTCACCGTTATCATGGCTGCCACGAGTGAAACTGCAGCATATGTGATCACCAGCTCGACAGGCGTTGAAATGACTGCCATGAACAGCCAGAGTACGGCCAGGGCGATGCTGCCGAAGAACAGAAAGGGCTTTCTCCTTCCGAACCTGTCGCTGATCCTTCCCCACAGCAGCTGACCTGAGTTTGCTATAGAGTTTGCCGAAGACTGGAGCCAGCCCATTTCCGCTGCAGAGGCGCCGATTAGAACGCCATAAACTCCAACGAACATTGAAGCGGCGCCTGCACCCACCGATATCGCAAGGGTCCTTACCGCCAGGATGTAATCGTTTTTCATTTTAGCGTTTATCCTGTTTTTGCTCCCGGAGCACATGTAGCAACTTCTTAAGAATTGCGATTTATTTGACGAATGGCATCAGTCGCTTATCTGATGCGCGCTGTTGCTCCCGGCAGTGCGCAATATCCTCTTTGCAGCATGTCGAGCGATGAGATATCCGTCGGTTAGCGGCATCCCAACAGCTCGTAACCTCCCGTCGTCCGTCACCTCCGCCACGCTGTTCCTGCCCTGAATGACAGTACCACACACGCTTGCCCTTACACCCGCACTTGCGAGTTTGCGTACAATCTGCGGTACCCTCTCTTCTCTTGCGGTTAGTATCAGCGTTCCTTCACTGCTGCTTTCCAGGGGATTGAATCGTAGAAAGTCAGCCACCTTCTTGACATCTGAATCCATAGCGATGTTGTCAGGCTCGATGGTAAAAGACAGACCGGTCGCCTTTGAAAGTTCATGTAGCGCACCATAGATGCCGCGTTCGCTTGCATCATGCATCGCACTGACACCTCCTGCAGATGAGACAACGGCCGCTTCGTTGAGTGGCGAAAGCATGCGAATCTTCTTCCGCAATCTGGTCAATGTGCTCCCACCAACATTCTCCCGAAGAAGGTCGTCGAACTCGTAGGACAGCAGGATCGCTGTTTCTAGCGCAGGATATTTTGTGAGTATGAGCCTGTCCCCTGCCCTCATGCCTGTCGGGAGGATGAGATTCTCTTTTCTTCCTACTGCTATCGATGTGCCGGCACCGAGTATCGGTGCCTTGCAGCCGCCGTATCTGCCGGTGTGCCCGGTGACGATCGACATGTTCAGGGCCTTAGCCTCGGCGTGGAATACTCTGCTGATGGTGAGGAATATAGAGTCATCTAACCCAGGCGGAAGATTCCAGTCGAGTGCAAGATGTGACGGTGCGAGACCGGAAAGCGCGACATCTGTAACTACTATGTGAAAGGCAAACCAGGCAGCGTTATCGAGTTCCATTTGCTGATTGATGTAGATTGGGTCGGTGCTAATCGCAAGTACCCTTCCATTGCCGGTGTCGATGACGCCAAAATCTGCTCCAAACATCGGTCCAAGCAGCACATCCGACCGTTTGCTGCCCGTCAGTTTTGAGATGGATCTGAACAGCCTGTAGTCTGCCTTTCCCTGATCGTAGGGGTCATGACCGCCGTGAAGATCACGATTCTTTAACCGATGACTGGTTCGCCGCATATCACCACATATGTTTTTTAATAATCAAGCCAATCGCATCGTCCGATGTCAAAGCAGAGAGTGTCATCAGAACTCGCCATCAGTATAAAAGCATCGAGGACAGGTGATGTACCTTTGGAGATATATGATGCACTCTACTACTCCGGGAAATTCGAACCAATATATAGAATACAGGGAGACATGGTGCTCGGCGCTTACTTCAGCCCTGCTGGCAGCAGGGACAGCCGCCTGAGGAAGATTGGACACAGAATAATGAAGGAGCTCACGATTGAGGTTGAGCGGAAGCCACGCGGACAGGAAATCAGAATAGAGAATCTGATGCCGGTGTTTGAAGAAGAAAAGTCGTTCTACCGCGATCCAAGGGTAAGGATTTCATGTAAGTCGCAATCCGATACCAGGGGTGCTTCGATTACCGGGACAATCCTGCAGCAGCGTACGTTGCTCGAAGAAACCGAAAAAGTTCTGCTGCAGGTGCGCGATCTGAAGCCAATGGATGAAGCACGCTTGACGCTCACGCTTCACGACAGTGCTTTCGACGTAGCGCGGCTGAAGGAGGCAGACACAGCTCTGAAGAACAACGGCATGATTTCTTCTGCGTCAAAGAGGAGCTGGAGCCTTAATTTTAACAGATTGCTGCTAACCGACGTGGTCATTCCTGAACTGATCCAGGTGCTTTCGACAATGACAATACATGGCTAAGCCGCGCCCTGAGGTGCCAAGAGCGCACCCTTGTCTGGAAGCATGATTTCCAGCTCAGACAAATCGGCTATTTCACCACCATATCTGCCAGCAGAAAGTTCCGCCTGAATGTCAATCTCCCATGGATTATGTTGGCTCCCCCGACGGCTGTGAGCCACCGTCTTTCCAATCTCCTTTCTGCTCATCTGACTGCCAAGCACAACTTCATATATTCTGTTCAGTGACTGATCGGTTTTCAGCACTCTTGCCACTGTTTCGGCAAGCTTCTTCATCGGTGTAACGCACAGTCGTTCGGCACCCTTTCTGCCGATAAGTGAGCCAAGTCCGGCTGAGCCGATGCGTCTGAGTACTTCTTCATTGAGTGCATCAAGCATCAACCCTGATCTGAGAATCGTATAGGGAGCGCCGCTTCGAATTGCAGAAATCTCAATGTGCCTGTTTGCGAATGCCCAACTGTCGTTCTCCCTCTCTGACAGATTGACAGAACTGATGCCCACGTACCGTTCAAGGCGCTTTGCAACACATCTCGTAATGAGTATGTTGGAGAGCCTTTCGAATGCTTCCACATTGTCCGATGGCATGCTTCCAGTGTTCAGCGGAGATACGGCATTGACAACATACTTCACGCCATCAAATGCCTTTTCCGGTATGTCACCGCCCCAGGGGTCGCAGTAGAAAAATTCCACACCTGGCTTCCTGTCGATACGAGCCTCATCCTCCATGCGAATGAGGCATCTTACGTTGAATTCCGATTTCAGAAGCTCGTAGAAGAGTGTCCCGCCAATAATGCCTTCTGCCCCGACCACCAGAACGAGATCCGGTGGCTTTATTACCTGTCTGCCGAGCATCTGCGGAACGCCGCATTCAGCCATTGGTGGACCTGCCGGGTGACCGCTCATGGATTCTTTCCCTCGCCGATTTCAACCCCCATAATGTATAAGTAATTTTTTTCACTCCCTGCGCAACAGTGAGCACGAAGGTTCATCGTGCACTACTCAGCCACCGTCTCGCGGGAGATGCAGGCGCCAGCAGTTGTAGTTAGACGGGGCGTTAATTGAGCTTATTATGCCCATTGAAGTCGGGTATAGCACGCATGCTGCCGGATAACTAGCAGCTCCTCGGACGATGAAATGACATCCATCAAATTCAATCAGGGGACTGCAAAGACAACCTGTATGGAGCTGTGCCGGCAAATCATGTCTGTTTTCTGGCCAACTCAGCACCCTTTACCATATTCACAAATTTATTGTAGGTGTTCTTCCAGGTTCTGGTTCTAATTCCACAGTCAGGATTAACATAGATGAGCGCAGGGTCACCTATCAGACTCGCTGCGTGCAAGATTCTATCTCTGACTAGAGTTGGCGATTCTATTCGGTCATCGTGGACATCTATCACGCCGAGACCCACCTGCTTGGCGGCGCCATACTCTCCGAGCAATTTAACAACGTCATAACCTGTGCGTTTAGTGCCCCCGTTTTTCATACTGTCCTTGTTTGCAAACTCAAGGGCATATTGACTCAGTGTACGCGCCTCGAGGAGTTCGGGGAACATCGTCGTGTAGTCAGTGGAATAGCAGACATGAAGCGAAAACTTGCAATCGAAACCCTTCGTCGCATCATTTATCGCCTGGACAAAATTTAACACCTGGTCCTTTCCGGGCTGGGTGCTTAAAGCTGGCTCATCAATCTGTATCCAGCGGGCACCAGCAGACACGAGCGACTCTATTTCGGGCCGTATCAGTTTTCTCGCAACTTCAAAGAGCAAGTCAGAATACGCTTTCTTTTTCAGCTCGAGCGGATCGATATGAAGGCTCTCCAACCTCTTCTGATAGAACTCGTTGAACGACCAATCCGTTACTGTATACGGTCCGGTGAACGGAATCTTAACTACCCTGTCGGTGTGTTCCTTAGTGAAGAGGAATTCATTAAGATAAATCGGCTTTTTCCACTTTATCTCGTCGACAACTGCAGCCTTCCTGTAGTACTTGTTATCCCACGAACGTACATGTCCGACAAACTTGAAGCCCTCGATATCCCTGACCAGCGCCTCATACATTTCAGTCCTCCACTGTTCCCCATCAAAAACGATGTCAAGACCAGAAACCTCCTGCAGTCTGATGGCATATATTGCAGACCACTCCCTGATGGCCTCACGAGTCTCTGCGGAGTCGTCAGACTTCAGCAATTCAAGCAGCTGTTCATGCCCCTCTATTTTCAGTTTCCTTCCCCAGTACTTCGCTTCGTTGAAATCATGATCCGGTATCGGAGCGCCACGATAACCTAGAACCCTCCAATTGGGCTTTGCAATGCTTCCAATTTCCTGTGTAGGAAACAACTTATCCATCATTATCAAGCCTCCTTGCAGCTTCTCCAATTATCTTCATCTTCTCCTCAGCAATAGACCGTGGCAGAAATTCCATGTCCGCACTGGGAATGAGCGCCACATGTTCCACCCCGCCTATTCTCTCTGCGACAGAGCGTGCAAAGTTGACAACCCACTCAACGCTTTCGAGCCTGCTGTTTCTAGCATCAAGACAGCCGATGGCCACTCCCTTCGACCTGTCGAAATTGGTCACCGATGATAATGCTGTCGAGAAAAAATCTATTCCGATGACCGTAGCATTGAATTCCATCACCTGTTTGAAGTGCCCCTCGAGTTTGCCAAAGGGAAAGTGTATCATCACTTCGCACTTCAACTTCTGAGTGGAAAGATTAAACGCATCCGCCGCGAGTTCGATGTCTTCCGCTTCGGGATGGCCAAAGAATAGGAAGGGTTCGACGAACTCTATCTGCCGGGCACCCTTCTCTTCCAGGAATAGTGCCACCCTCTCCATCTCCTGCGCGAACGAAAGCACGCCCGACCTTCTGTCAGGGAAATAACTGTCTTCTGAAGAAGCATATAGCGTGTAAGGTGAGGGAACGATAACTTTAGCCCTTTTGCCCGATTCCCAAAGTCTGGGAAAGTAGTACTTCAACAATTTTCTGTGGGAAATGCTGGGATATGTATCGATAACAGGTCGTCTGTAAAAGGTATTGTTGTCGAACCACCTCGTCAGCTGAGGCACACTGTCCTGTCCCTCAAGCAGATCTACAAAAGGCCTGATCAGGTCCTGCCAGTGGAACATAGGGTCGGAAAGAAACGTGTACTGCTCCTGCATCTGTATCGACAAATCTCTCATTGCAGCAGCCGTTCTGAGTTCTTCCAGCTCCTCCTCTGTGATTCTGTTCCTGTCCCTGTCTCTTGTGCCTGCTATAAGCTCTTCTGTTCTTGGCTGAATGCCAACAAGATATCTGTCGACGCGCATAATATTACCACTGCAACTGTGCTTTCACGCAATTGTTTCTCTGCCAGATTCGTCTGGCTGGCAGAGCGACGCCGCCTTAATGCGGTCATAATAATAATGCTTTTCATTCTATTAGGAATTGTATTGGTTTTGAGCATTTGGCAGCACCGTTCATTCAGGTACTAACCGAACACTGGCATCTGTTTTCGCAAAGAATGTATTACTCAACTACGACCACGCAACTTTAAATCAGCCTTGTCTATTGAATGATACATGACTGCTGCACAGGGCAAGACCGTCCGGTTCGACGATATCGAGAAAGCATCTGACATAGTGAGTCGGGTCGTTAGCAAAACCCCCTTTGACACTTCCTCCTCTTATTCAAAAAAGTTCGGATGCACCGTTTTTCTTAAAATGGAAAATTTGCAGCGTACAGGATCGTTCAAGATGCGCGGCTCATACAACAAGATATACAATATGACTGCAAAACAGAAGGAACGCGGCGTGATAACAGCTTCGGCCGGCAACCACGCACAGGGCGTTGCGCTATCAGCGACACTTAACGGCATAAAGAGCGTTGTCGTCATGCCGCAGTACGCATCGCTGGCCAAAGTTGCTGCAACAAGGAGCTACGGGGCTGATGTCGTGCTCCACGGTGCTTCGTTCGACGATGCGCTCTCGAAGTCGATAGAAATTCAGAAGCAGCGCGGATTAACGTTTGTTCACGGATACAACGACCCTTTGGTCATCGCAGGACAGGGTACACTCGGCATGGAAATCGCGAGGGAGAACAGAAACCTTGATTATCTCATTGTTCCGGTTGGTGGAGGGGGCCTGATTTCTGGCGTGGCTGTCGCGATGAAGGAGCTCAGTCCCGGTACACATATAGTCGGTGTCCAGAGTGCCGCGATGCCCGCGTTCGCAGAATCGCTCAGGAAAGGAAGAATAGTCAGGGGGAAAGCAGGGGAAACGATAGCCGACGGCATTGCCATAAAACAACCCGGCGAATTGGCCTTCAGCATAGTCTCCAGGCTTGTCGATGCCATATATACAGTCAGCGAGGACGAGATAACAGAGGCGATGTTCATGCTGCTGGAGCGTTCGAAACTGCTCGTGGAGGGAGCCGCAGCCGCGACTCTTGCACTACTGCTTTCCGGAAAGCTCAGTGTAGAGGGGAAGAGAGTCGGTCTCGTCCTGAGCGGAGGAAACGTTGATCTGAGTCTGGTGAGGAAGATGATCATGAGGGGGATGATTATGCACAGGAGGATTGCAGCCATTGAATTTGACATACCTGACAGGCCCGGCGCGATGCGCGACGCTCTGAATCTGATTGCCGAAGGCGGAGCCACCGTAATGAGCCTTCAGGAGAGTTCAGGCATTTCGACCGAAGTACTGAACAGATTCCGCGCAAGGATCGTTGTCGAGGTGGAAGACAGCCTTCATCTCGACAAACTGATCGATTCATTCAGAAGAAAAGGATTGAATTTCAAGCTGGAGTCCTGAATGTCATTCGCGTTTAGAGCAATGCTCCTTTGGGCCATGAAATCCTTCTGGCCTCATCATCGGTCACTTCATGTTTCTCAACCAAATGTATGTACAGTTTGAGCGGCGTGTCGAACCGCTTCTTGCAGCGCTCGCATTTTTCCATTTCCTGACCCAACTCAATATTATGTTAATAGAATAAATAATCTTGCCTTAATAAATCTTATGCTTGACATCAGCTCAACAGAGCCAGGTGAAGGTAGTAAGCCCCTTTCTGTTTCAGGCAGCATTCGACTAATGCGTCCTACCTGCCGGATTTGAGAAATGCCGGCCATTTGGACTTGCTCCGATGGGGTGTCGCCGTTTCATCAAATCCAGGACAACGTCATCGCCGGGCGAATCATTCTGCATCCTGGCTGTGTCGTTTCTGCGCCCTTGCCGGGGCTCTCGCCCCCCTGCGTTTAAACAGGCCACCTTTCTCTGGAGAGGGGACTTTCCTCAGCTGCCATCCTGAGATGGCTACCGTCGGCCGCCCTTCTTCTCCTGGCAGGACTCGCATTCTCCTGAACGGTAATAATCTTTGCGTAGACACATCGGTATTCCAGCAGGCACGTTGCACCTTATGCCAACAATGTATTGCATCCTTGGAATGCTCATGCGCGAGAGTTCAGACAAGTCCAAGCTTTGAGCCTGCTGCGCGGAACGCATCAATCGCAAATCTGATGTCATCGTCGCTGTGAACAGAAGACGGCATCAGTCTGATTCTTGCAGCCCCGGGCGCGACTGTCGGATACACAATTGGGGAGGCGAAAAGTGATTCCTCCTCATACAGAACCCTGCTAAGCTCCACAGTTTTCTTTTCATCCCCTATCATGACCGGAGTGATTGGAGTCTTGCTATTGCCTGTGTCATACCCTGCAGCCCTCAACCCGGACTTCAGAGATCCCGAATTAGCCCAAAGGCGTCTGAGCGGCGAATCATCTGATTTCATGAGCTGAATCGATTTGAGAACTGCGGCTGCATCCCCGGGATTCAGCGCGCTGCTGAAGAGGAATGGGCGAGATCTCTGTCTCAGAAGTTCTATCAATTCGGATGAACCGGCTACGAAGCCTCCCATGCTTCCAATTGCCTTTGAAAATGTGCCCATTTCCACATCGACACGATCTGTAAGGCTGAAATGATCGACTATGCCACGACCGTGGTCTCCCAGAACACCTTCCCCGTGAGCGTCATCAACATATATCATTGAGTCAGAGTCCATGCCCTGCTGAGCGATCCTGTCGAGCGGCGCAATGTCCCCGTCCATGCTGAACACACCGTCTGTTATGATGAGGGATCTCTTTCCATCTGATCTGTGCTGGTTCAGCTGTCTTCCCAAATCCTCCACATCCACATGCCTGTAAACAATACGCTTCGCAGAACTCAATCTTACGCCGTCGATGATGCTCGCATGGTTCAGCTCCTCGCTGAACACTACATCATCCTTGCCGACCAGAACAGGAATGGTGCCGGCGTTAGCTAGCAGGCCACCCTGAAACACGAGTGCTGCCTCCATGTGTTTAAACGACGCAATCTCCTCTTCAAGCATTACATGAAGTTCCGACGTCCCGGCAATGCTCCTCACAGCACCTGCACCGACACCATACGCTTCGATTGCATCTATCGCGGCGCGTTTCACCTCAGGATGGTTGGCATAGCCAAGATAGTTGTTTGAGCAGAGATTCAGTAATTTTCTCCTGCCGATGGTGACCCATGCTCCCTGCGGTGACTGCAGCGCTCTGATGGGTACGTATCGTCCGGCATCCCTGATTCCCTTCAGTTCTTCAGCTATCCATGGATGGTTTTTTGTCACAGCAGTTGCGTAGCCGAAGTAGGCTTAAATAAGTTCTCAATGCTACTCCCCGCAAGGCTGTTTCTTGTTGCACGTGTGAGTTTGATGAAACGAATAATTGTTACAGGTTCATGCGGTCAGATAGGTTCCGAGCTCGTCAGGGAACTTTGTCTTCGGTACGGCAGTGAAAACGTTGTGGCGACCGACATAAAAAAGCCTGCTGACACTCACTGTGAGTTCGTTTCCCTCGACGTCACGGACAGGCCGTCGGTCTTCAGGACATTCTCAGACACAGCTGCTACAGTTGTGTTTCATCTCGCGGGAGTGCTTTCGGCAAGGGGAGAAGAGCAACCCGAATTGGCATTCAATGTCAATCTTATCGGTACAAAAAACGTGCTCGACGCGGCCATGCATTCCGGCGTAGAGCGATTTATTCTGCCTAGCACAATAGGAGTGTTCGGACCCACGACACCAAAAAACAATGTGCCAGTGGACACCGTCACCAGGCCCTCGACGATATACGGCATAACGAAGCTTTTCTGCGAGGAACTCTGTGAATATTACAGCAGAAGGGGCCTTATTGACGCCAGAGGCATGAGATTTCCTGGCATAATAAGCTACAAGACTGCACCCGGCGGTGGAACGACAGACTACGCGATAGAGATGATACGAGCAGCTGTTTCCAGCCGCAATTATGAATGTTTCCTTAAAAATGACACCAGGCTTCCAATGATGTATATGCCTGACGCAATAGAATCACTTGTAAACATAGCAGAAGCGCCTGCTTCTGGTCTGACACATAGAACAGATTTCAACGTGGCTGCATTCGATTTCACTCCGGCAGAACTCGAAAAGGAGCTCCAGAAACATTTTCCCGATTTTACAACAAAGTACTCACCTGACGGAAGACAGAAAATTGCCGATTCATGGCCCGCTTCCGTCGACTCAACATGCGCAGTTAGAGAATGGGGATTTAACCCGAAATTTGACATGCCGGGCATGGTGTCCGATATGATAGTAAATTTGCAGTTCCGGTCAAAAAAAGGAGACAGGAATCTGCACTTGAACTGAAAGCATCTTGGATTTATTCAACCATAATCTGCACTCAGCCTGCTTTTGAACAGACATAAGCCTGTAAATAAAAGCTTAATACCACTGCTGTTTTCCAGTCGTACCTGCAGAGCGGAGGTAGCCAAGCATGGTCAACGGCGCAAGATTGAGGGTCTTGTCTCGCAGGGGTTCGCCGGTTCAAATCCGGCCCTCCGCACTACAACTTGCGGCCGATCTTCGCATCTTTTAACAAATCAAAATTTCATTTCGGTTATTAGCATATCTGCTCAAGTTGGAAAAGTGTAAGAGTGACCGCTCACGATGATATCAACTCTTTCAATATGTTTTCCAACCTTTGAGTCAAGAACAGTGAAAATTCCTTGTTGTTAGGGATGTTTTCTATCAGAATCTTTAAGGCCATGCACAATTCAATCCCGTTTAGTGATTTTGGAAAGGCTGGAGTGAAAGAATCCACCACTTCTTTTGGCAGTTTATCATATCCTTTTCCATTCGAGTAAGGTAATTTGTGGTTAATGCAGATAATGGACAAGAGTTCGTTTCGGGCTGAGCTTAGCCAGTATTCCGCCTGCCAAATTTTCCTGCGTTCGAGACAAACACGCGTTCTTAGTAAATGATGTACAGCCATCCCGAACATACGCTTTGGATCTGGCTCCTCGTGAAGGATTCTTTTATTCACATTACCATATAACAGTCTGAACCTGGGTCCATGGGGACCGAAGTCGGATTCTGGAGTGAAAGAGATATCAACTTGAAGGCCACCGGGAAGAATAAACACCATATACACTGAACTTTTGTATGTAATGTCGAATAGTGAAACCCCGTTGAATACAAATTCAAAATGCGATGTCCAATCCCGCAGTACATCTTCAATGTTGGATTTTGAGGAAACGCCAAACGTGATGTCCAAATCTGACCAGCGATCAGGCGTTTCTGAGGTAGAACCAACCAGAGCCGCTTGACTTATTCGTTTGTCTGCCTTTGCAAATTCCAGGATTCTTTCATGAATATATTCCCTGAATTCTATAGTGAACATATCAGCATATCTCATTAGTTACACTGGTTTTGCACCGGTCCCTGTACTCTTCGCCGTTTTCATGACTTGAACTTTGAGCACCAATAACGGTGCAGGGAGGAGGATTTGAACCCCCGAATGCCTGCGCAACCAGACCCTGAATCTGGCACCTTTGGCCAAGCTTGGTTATCCCTGCTTCGACTTAAGGCGATTAACCGACCTAATGTTAAAAGTTTGCTGTCGCTGAGGCCCGGCATACTGTTGTCTTATGGCAGCCGACACTGGCTGTATAGACAAATGAGGCATCCGCAAAGAAACATTAATTGTAGAAGAGCGAATACTCGGAACGATGCAGGAGAGCGACATCCCCTATGATTTCGACAAGTTGGAGAAGACCCGGAAGAGCATCACCACCAAGCTGGAGGAGGCCAGAAAGAGTGAAAGCTCGGACAAGACGATAAGAGATTTACAAAAAAGGGCTGTGATGCAACTCCAGCAGTTCTACAAACTGCTCCTCAGCGATTACTCCCCCAAGGACGTAAAGCAAATGAAACTCTTCCTGAGGCATGGCGGATTCCCGGATCTCAGGGAGGCTCTCAGAATGAAACCGGCAAAAATATCGGAAAAACTCAAGCCGCCTCTGTTAAAATTGGATTGCGAACCTGCCAGAAAAAAGCAACTTCAGGTTGCATTGGAACGGATTGAGGAAACGGTCGCCGAACTGGACAGGGAGATTTTCAACTATTCGAGTTTTTCCAAAAAAGAGCAGCGAATGTTTGAAAGGCTTGAGGAAATTGACGGAAAAATCGAGAATATTCTCTATCTCAGAAAGAAGATCGCTGATCTTACAGATGAGCTGCAGGCATACAGGCAAAAGATTCCAAAGCCCGAAGGGTTTCTTGACATTGAAACGGTCGCCGGCGCCAGACAGGAGGAAAAGAAACGGGAGCTCCTGCGTGCAATGGACGAGGCTAAATCGAGTCTGCGCTCAGCAATCGTAGAGGAGACGGAGGCCATGGAGAAGCTGAAGAGCTTTCTTCATTCATCAGGCTCGTTGCTAGATCCGGTTGTCAGAGTGATGCCGAGAATACGTGAAATGACCAGCAGTGTTGTCAAGTCTGGAAGCAGAGAGCTGACTGAGTGGGATGTGGATGTCGCAATTTCACGACTGGACAAATTCACGGCTGAACTGGCGGATGATGACCCCCTGAGTTTAATCGGGAACGATCTGATCAGGAGTGCGCTTAACTACATACACAATAATTCCGAAGCACTTACTGATTACAACAAGGTCCTTAAGGCCAGAGAAAGAAAGCAGGCGCTTGAAGATGAAATCACGAGACTCAGGGAATTGACTATCACATTTGAAGGCACTGACAGCATCCGGAAGGAAAAGGAATCGGTTAGACAGGAGGCCGGCAAAAATCTCGAGATATTTGTTCAGATCAGACAGGAGCTTGAGAAGAGTGTCGAGGAGCTCCGTGCGGAATTGACGGAGCTTGGCTCGGGCGACGGGGGGACGGGGTCCGCGACTCTTGAGGACGAAGTGAATAAGATATTATCAAGACTCTGATGCAGATGCTTCGTAGCATTAATTCATTCCTATCATCAGTCTGATGCGCTTCATCAGTCCTTTGCGCCTGTTCTCTTCCGTCTTGCTTGCTGGAGCAACTCTCGCAGATCGCACGTCCAATCCTGCCAGGACAAGCATGCCTGACACAATGGAAAGCGATGAGAAGAGGAAGTCGGTGAAATATCCGGACAATTCGGTAATCAGTCCTGCAGTCAGTGCTCCGGATATGGCACCTATTCCGAGGGACGAGTTATACAGTCCTATCGCCTCTCCTCTTGTATGTGGTCCGGCCATACCGGCAACGATGGATTGTCCCGTTACACTTATTACGGCCCAGCAGAGGCCCATCGCTGCATTCAGCCCAAGCATGGATATAAAAACTTCAGAACTGCTGTGAAGAAAAAAAGGCGCTGCGAAGAATGACGGTATGAGCAGGACGCGTGCTGCAAGGGCAGTGGCCTGCAGCTTCTTCTCTCCGATGGCGGAAGAAAATTTTGAAACTGCACCGTAACTGAGCGTCGACGCAAGCGAGCTTCCGATATAGATGATGAAAACCGAGGGTTCCCTGATGCCGTATCTGGGACCCAGATAATCGACCAGATAGTTAGGATACACAGCGTAGAAGCTCGTAAAGCCTGTGGATATTAGTATGGTGACGAGATAATAGATCATGAGCCTCCGTCCGAGCTCGGCTCTCTCCCCCGATGTCGGAGTCGCGAGCCTGGCAAAAGAGCCAATCCGCGAAGGAAGATATTTCGCCCGTTCGTTCAGACCGAGCGGAACAGTTGCAATCGTGTTCCAGTGGTTGCCTTTGCGTCCGCTACGAGTCTCACCGCGCTTCTCTTTTATCTGAAAAACAGCGAGGAATGTGCCGGCAACCGCTATGATGCCGACAGTAGTGAAAAACAGGCGCATGTCGAATGCGGTTGATGGCAATGCCTCGAACCAGAGTGCTCCAAGAAGCAGGCCCGCCAGATAACCTGCACCACCTAGTCTGCTGAACTTGCCCAGCATTGTTGACCAAAGCTCACGCGGCGTTTGTTCTATGAGCAGTGCTGTGGCCGCCGGAGCGCTGGCAGTGTAGAGCAGGCCAAGGAGAAAGTTCGCTATGAAGAACATGAGGAAGTTAACGCTGAACGCCATAACAAGCATGGATACGGCGAGGCCTGCAAACCCTTCGATGATGAAAACCCTCCTCATGTGAAGGTGATCTGAAAGATTGCCCCAGACTATAAATGCAGGAATGGACGCAACTGAAGTCGCTGCGGTGACGAGTCCGACCTGCAAGACTGTGCCTGAAAACGCGACCACAAGGAACAACGGTATCAGCGGGGCAGTACCGCCATTTGGTACATTCGTCAGGAAAAATGAATAAAACCAGTTATAACGCCCGGAGTCAGAGCTCACTGCACCCATCCCTGTGCCGTCACTTACCGACACTTATTTAGTCGTTCCTATGTGGTCCGGCAAGCGCTTGTCTGCTGGCGGCTATTGCAGGCCAGCGTCGACAAAATGTGTTGGAAGGAACGGGATCAGCTGCCATCGATGTAAATCACTGGCCTGCACTTTCAGTTTCCATGAACATGCCACCTGCAACAAATCTGGCAGACGCTGAAGATGCATACGGCAGACATTCTTTAATTACAATGAAGACTAACAGTGCCCGATGACACTATTCCTGCTCAGATATGCCGAGATAGGTCTCAAGAGCGAAAGGGTTCGAAGAAGATTCATCAACACACTCATCGAAAACATAGAGAACGCATTCCTAGGCTCCGGGCAGGAATGTATCGTCTCTTCAGACAGAGGCAGAATATACGTTCTATCCGGCAATGCCGAGAGGAGCAGAGAGATCATCTCGCGCACCTTTGGCATAGCCTCCTTCAGTGAAGTGGTGGAGGCTCCAGTGGGTATGAATGAACTGGTCAGCGCTGTCTCGGCTTATGCGTCAGGATTGCTTTACAGAGGCTGTGCATTCGCGGTTAGAGCGCGCAGATCAGGCGGACAGAAGTACACGAGCATGGAACTCGCCAGAGAAGCAGGATCGCGCATCATCGGAGACCATGAGGACATGGAACTGCGTGTTTCGCTCGATCATCCGGACGTGGAAGTGTTCGTCGAGGCAAGAGAGAAGGCGGCGTACATCTACGGGAATTCCGAACAGGGACCCGGTGGCCTGCCGATGGGTACGCAGGGCAGTGTCGCCTGTCTGGTGGAAAAGCGTGATGACATCATTATTCCCTGGATGATGATGAGGAGAGGATGCAGCGTTGTCATAGGCAGAAATACGGATGATGACATCGAGCCTATCAGGAAATGGAATGCAAAAATAAGCATTGTCTCTGTAAATGGTTTGGAACAACTGCTTTCGATCGCAGCCCAGGCGCGATGCTCAGGCATTGCGTTGAGTGTGGACAGGATCGCGGACGCAGCGGCGATGGTAAAGTCCAATTTCGCATTCTTTTATCCGGCGGCGGGAATGACCGAAGGCGAGCGCCTTGCTCTGCTCGCCAGAATATCCTGATTACTTACCCTTCCTGTCGTTGGCCCTTACGGAAGGTCTGACCTTCTCGACGCCCTTGCCCCGCCAGCGCAGTCCCCTTCCTTTCTTGCCGGCGGAAGTCAGGCCGCGGAAGGCCCTGCTGGAATGTGTCTGGTTTGAAAGCCAGTTGAGATGCCTGTCGCTCTGAACAGACGGGCTGTATGGGTCGACGAGTATGACCTCGAACCAACGGTGCATGCCGTCCTGACCTACGGGGTAGGAATTGAGAACTTCCATGTTAGGGTATCTCTTTCCTACACGCTCCTCAGCCATTCTCTGTGTATTCTTCTTCATGGTGATGCGCAGTATACCCTTTCTCTTCGCCCTGCGCCCCTTGGCTATCCTTCTCTTTCTGAGTCCGCCTCTGCGTACCCTGACCCTGACCAGCGTAACACCCTGCTTGGCCTTATAGCCGAGGGAGCGTGCCCTGTCGAGTCTTGTCGGATGTTCAATGGTTCTGTAATTTTCCTCTTTGCGCCAGCGTATCAGCCTCTCCCACTCAGTCCTGCCGAGTGCCTTGTTGAAGCTGTTCTTGCGATAGGAAGATATGTGAGCATACATGCTCGTGCCACTGCCATATTTCAATTTCATGGCAGGCGGCATTTCCGGAGCAAGCTGTGAAACAGGAGCGCCGGGTTCTGCAGGAACAGTTGGCTTGCCCGACTTCGCTGCTGCACCGGATCCTTTCCTGCTTCGTGTTCTCTTCTTCTTGGGCTTCTCCGATCTTGTGACTTTCTCCGTTTCGGCTTCAACAGCCTCGGCAGCTACTACCTCCTTCCCCTCCTTCCTGCTCTTCTTCTCCTTCCTTTCAGGCGTCTCCTTCGAAGCATGTTTCGCAACTGCTTTCTCGTCCTTTGCTGCTCTGGACTGCTTTGTTTTCTTCTCCTTTGCGCCCTTCTTCTCTTCTTCCTTATTCATCTGGCACACCAATATGATCGATTGTAAATCTGAACTGGTTTCGAATTTGGCTATATTATAAATAACTTCTTACAATCGGTAACTATTCAGTCTTGTGTACAGTGACATGAGTTTCCGAATATTATTCGGCCGCCCGCCGTCAGAATGTATGTTGCGGCATTCACCCGTGTGATGTCCGCAGTATTCTCATGCCGTCTGTGAGGAAATTGAGATCCCTGAGCTTCATCGTCTGTACGATACTCGCGAGTTTCTCGAACATGGTGGCGCCGCTGTCTGAGCGGCTGCCTCCAGATATCTTCCTCGAGATGACAACCGGTCTTATTGCCCTCTCGGCACGGTTGTTCGTGCTCTCTATGTCCAGTTCGACGAACAGGAACAGCTTTTCCCTGTCTGCTATGAGGTTCTTCACGAACCTGGCACACTGTGCCGATTTGTACGGCACGTCGAGTGTTTTCAGTCTCGATACGAATGCCTCGACATCATATTCATTTCCCATGTGTTTCAGTTTCGCTGCATCTTCATGTATGGAATGGAGCGTGTCGTGTATGCGCTTTCCCTCCTCGCCGTAGAACTCCGCCAGTTCCTTCGCATCGCCGAGAACATGCGACCAGCAGTATGACTGCAGGTCGCCCGTCTTTGCGGCGAGCGTGTCGTATGCCCTGTAACGGTCAGTGATGTTGATGCCGGCAACATGTTCTGCGAGTATGTTGAGCGGCACCTCATGACTCCTGCTCTTCCTTATTGCATAGACAACGGTCCACTTTGTGACGAATGCCCATAACCAGCTGTTCTCGCCGTCGACACGCCATGTGGTTTCGTCCATGTGGCGGACAGGCGCATTGCGTATGTCCCCGAGCAGCTGTTCGTAGTAGTCTGTGAACGCGTCAGCGAGTTTCCTCTCCACGCCTATGATTTCGCCTTCTGAGACATGGAATGAGAAGAGTCGCTGCATCGCCTCTGCGACGGACTGCACCGGAAGCCTGAGTGCGATGCGCATGTATGTCATGACGAGCATCGTCCTCAGGTCAATCCTGGACCCTGGCAGTACATCGGGCACATCGGACTCGACAAAAGTGCGGCATGTGCCGCACCATCTGCGCTGAATGAGATACTCCACTGCAAAGTGCACCGGCAGTGTGATGCCCTCCACTGTCCTTGCACGCAGTGAAGGCGCGCCGAGTTCGCCGCTTCCGCAGTCGGGACACACATCGACAGGCAGTTCCTCCGTCCAGTCCGGTGCCGGCTTTTCCCTGAAGAACGGTTTGTGGCCGGGCTGAGCGCCCGGCTTCCTGCCGGTCCCGTTCCCGCCTTCGCCTTCATCCTTTGCGTTCTCAGGTATGGCGTATGCCTTGCCGTTCTTCACGCCGACTGTCTCTGGATGGCGGTGCCTGTACTCTTCGTAATCGTCACGTACCTTCTTCAGATCCTCCTTGAGTCTCTGATTCTCCTTCTCCAGCTTCCTGATCATCTCGATCATTTCACGGAACTTCCTGAGAAGTTCCTGTCTCGCATCCTGCGAGAGTCTCAACTTCTTCTCATCGGCGGAGAGAAGGAATTCAATCCTGCCTGCAAATTCTTCGTTCAGAATCCGGTTCATCAGAGGGGTGTATGGCGATCCTACCCGAAAAAACTTTCGGTCAATTCAATGAAAACAACACTTTCATTAGGCTCTTTTCATAAGACTGACCAGTTACCAACGCCGGTGTCTGTGACGCCACCTCTGCCTGAAAGTCGGGCGTCACGTTTACCGGCAGGGAAGCATGATTGCTGACAGTTCTACGCCTCACGTTCGGCTGAAACATGTTTACGACTCTGTCAACTTTTCCTTGAAAACATTGACTTGAAGGCTTCCGCTCAGCATCTTTGAACTGCTTCATTGCCTCATCAGCCTCCTGCTCCTGCCCGGGTCACGGGCAGACATCCTGGTTCTGTCGCGATCATATGTGGCACCGCATGGGCATTGCCACGGAGCCGATAACGTGCCGTCAGCATGTCATCATTCCACTCCTACAGGCTATTTAAACGGCGACAGGGGGAGGTCGCCGAAGCATGCCAATTCCGCATAACATAAACAGTGTCGGCCGCAGTAACCTTGTCGTTGTCTGCAACTGCTGACTACAAGATAGCTTGCAGCGGGGAGCGTTCACAGAAGTCATGAAGCAATTGGAATATCAATGAAAACTTGACAAGGTCGTTACCGCCAAAGCTAATTAAAGTGCAGTTGTTAACGTCCAGACTGAAACCATGCCTAGCGGTGTTTTCAAGGACATTGGAAAGCTCTCATTCGATTACATCCCCGACAAGCTGCCTCACAGGGAGGAGCAGATGCGCAGGCTCCAGGTGATGTTCGAACCAGTGCAGGAGGGAGGGTACAGCCAGAATGTACTGCTGGTCGGCAGCATAGGCACGGGCAAAACTGTAACGTCGAAGAGTTTCTGTTCAGACCTTTCGCTCAGGACGGCGAAAGCCGGGCGCAAGATAGAATGGACAATCGTTAACTGCAGGCAGAGGAACAGCGAAGTTTCGACACTTCTCAAGCTGATAAATTATTTCGATCCCAACTTTCCCGACAGGGGATTCTCCTCACAGGAATTGAGGAAGGTTCTGCGCAGGCACATAGAGAAGAAACAGGCTCACTGCGTTTTCGTGCTCGATGAAGTGGATGCACTGATCAGGAGTGGTGCAAGCGATCTTGTATATTATCTGAGCAGGCTGCCGGAAGAGTCCGACACGCTCAAGCACAGGATTTCGCTTATACTGATATCACAACGGCACCTCTTCGAATTGCTGGACATGTCCGCCATGTCCACCTTCAAGAGAACAAACGTGATAGAATTCGGCAAATATACTGTGAAGCAGCTCCGCGATATTGTGTCGGCGAGAGCCGAGCTTGCGCTCGTCAGCGGTGCCGTCGATGACGAACTGCTCGATATGATTGCAGAGAGCGCAGGCGAATGGGGTGATGCGAGATTTGCACTTGAGCTGCTGGAAAACTCAGGCATGCTGGCAAACGAACGCATGTCGCAGAAGATAGGGATCGAAGATGTGCGCGCGGCAAAAGCATCAACTTATTCGTTTGTGACAGAAGAAAAAGTGTCCAGCCTGAGCAGACAGCAGATGCTTGTTCTGCTTTCTGCATCCCGCCTGCTGAGAACAAGGGCGTACGCCGAAACAACCGAGGTTGAAAACATCTACAGGATTGTATGTGAAGAGTACAGTGAGAAGCCGAGGGGACACACCCAGTTCTATTCTCACATGAAGGAGCTTGTTGGTCTCGGACTCATAGATCTCAGGTCGAAAAAGAGGGGCGCCTCCGGTGTGACCGGCATGATTACTCTCCTTGACATCCCTGCGGATATAATGGTAATGAGGCTCGAGGAGATGCTTTCATCAAGGAAGAGATAATATGCACAGTGTGCGGACGGTGAACACGTGACGGATGATAAAGGAGCTGCGTTGAAGAAGACCCCTCTTTTTGAAAAGCATGTCGGGCTCGGGGGGCACATCGTACCGTTTGCAGGCTGGGAGATGCCCCTCTATTACACTTCCATACTGGAGGAGCACATGAATGTGAGGAGAAGTGCCGGACTTTTTGACGTCTCGCACATGGGTGAAGTCATATTGTCCGGAAAGAGCTGCGAGAGCGATCTCGATAGACTGTCGACAAACAGGATAGCCGGTCGCGAAATCGGCTCATGCACCTATACACATTTCCTCGACGACAGGGGCATCATAATCGACGATACTATTGCCATCAGGACTGGGGCCGATGAGTTTGTCATAGTTCCCAACGCCTCCAGAACGGAAGAGATACTGAACTGGGTGGTGAATAATGTGAGCTGTGACGTCTCCGACGTCAGTGCTGAAGTGTGCTGTATCGCTTTGCAGGGTCCGGAGGCAGTGAAGACTATCGGCGCTATTCTGCCGGACTCAGTTCCCCTGCGCAGTTTCACAGGCACATTTTCCGGTGGACAGGGACCCTTCATGGACAGGCTGAAAAACTCCTCGTTCTTCGTCTCCAGGACCGGTTACACCGGCGAAGACGGTTTTGAACTTTTCACGCACGCTTCCGATGCCCCCGGTATATGGAGCGACATACTCTCGTCAGATCATGCAGCAACGGTGCCCGCCGGTCTGGGTGCGAGAGACTCGCTCAGACTGGAGAAAGGGTATCTGCTCTCCGGCACCGATTTCGACGGCAGGCAGTCGACCCTTGAAACAGGTTATGATTGGGTCATCAAGTGGGATCATGATTTCATTGGCAGAGAAGCGCTGGAGGAGCAGAAGAGGGCAGGCGGATACAGCCGCCTCATCTGCATAAGGGTGGAGGGCAGGAGCATACCAAGGCATGGAGACAGATTCAGTTTTGACGGAGGAACCGGCACTGTCACCAGCGGCGGTTTTTCGCCTGTCCTCGGAACACCGGTCGCGATGGGATATGCATATCCGGTGCCGCCCGTTTCGACGAAAGTACGCATAGACATACGCGGCAGGACAATAGATGGCGTTGTCGTAAAGCCGCCGTTCGTGCGCTGACCGTTGTCAGGGGTATATCCTCGACGGAGTCCTCGGGAAGGGCACTGCGTCCCTGATGTGATCCAGTTTGCATATCCACTTTACGAGCCTCTCCACACCGAGGCCGAAACCGGAATGTGGTACGGAACCGTATTTCCTGAGGTCGAGATACCACGCATAAGGTTCAAGCGGTATGGATTGTTCTTCCATGCGCGCGACCAGCTTCCGCACATCCGTTTCCCTCTCGCTGCCGCCGATCACTTCGCCGAAACCTTCCGGAGCAATAAGATCAGCGCAGCTGTACGTTCTGCTGTCCTGCTCATTCTCCTTCATGTAAAACGCCTTTATCTCTTTCGGGAAGTTTGTGACAAACACCGGCTTCACGCTGTCCAGAGTGAGCATCTTCTCCTCCTCCGTTCCAAAGTCGTCGCCCCATTTCGCGTTCATACCTCGCTCTGAAAGCATCTTCAGCGCATTTTCGTATGTGAGCCGCACGAACGGCGGCTCAACAGCCTTCAGGTCTTCCACATTGCGTTTGAGGACGGCGAGCTCCTCCTTCCTCTTCTGCAGAACATGGCGGACAACATGCGATACAAGCTCCTCCTGTATGTGCATGTTGCCCTCGTTATTCACCCAAGCCTCCTCCCCTTCCAGGTGCCAGTATTCAGTCAGATGTCTCGGCGTCCTGGATTTTTCTGCCCTGAACGATGGCGTCACGGCAAAAACTCTCTCCAGGCTGAAGGTCAGCGCCTCGAGGTACATCTGGGCACTCTGGCTCAGATACGCATTCTGGTCGAAATATTTCAGCGGAAACAGTGTGGTGCCTCCCTCACAGGCATTCGTGGTGAGTATCGGCGGCGTGACTTCGCAGAAGTCGTTTTCAGTAAACCACTCCCTCGCTCCGAGCAGAATCGACGCCTTCACCTTCATTATGGCCGTCTGTTCCCGTGACCTGATCCACAAATGGCGGTTGTCGAGCAGAAACGGTTCGCTCTGATTTTCGGTTATCGGGAACGGTTCGGCGAATGAAATGACTTTGAATGATGTGGCGACCAGTTCATATCCGCCCGGTGCCCTGGCATCCGCCTTCAAACTGCCCGTGCATTCGGCCGAAGTCTCAATCAGCGCCTTTGCCGCCTGCTCAAAATCCTCGGGGGGCACGCCGGACTTCTTCACTGTGCACTGCACTATGCCAGTGGCATCCCTCATGACAGTGAACACTATGGAGCCGCTGCTTCTTGTCCTGTAAATCCATCCCCTGATGCTGAAACTCTTTCCTTCTTCTCCGGAAGAAATCACATCACGAATGCTCGTAAAAACGTTCGCCAAACAGACCACTTTTCCCTTGCCGCGCGGGGCTCCATTGCGGAGAAGCTTTATTAGCATGATGTTTTAATCGGTCCGCAATGCGTGACGGTGCTCCAGTACGTGGCAGGATTTCGAGGGCGGGTGCTTTTGTTATAGTCATGCTCCTGATCGGCGCGGCCCTTCTCAGTTATGTTGGATACCAGTATTATGTCTCGTCAAAAGCCAGGCCGGCTCTCACCGTTCAGAACGGCGACAACGTATATCTGAACTATACCGGCCAGTATTCCAACGGACAAATATTTGACACATCCATTTATTCCGTTGCCAAGAACAACGCCACATATCCCAAGGGGCCGGGATTCACATGGAGGGGAAACAGCAGCACATATACGCCACTGCAGATAAGCAATGTCGGAACGGGTCAGGTGGTTGCCGGCATGGACAGCGGTATTGTCGGCATGCATGTAAATCAGACCAAATTCCTGATAATACCCGCGTCCCAGGGATACGGCCCGCTCAACATGTCACTGCTCACCTATATGCCTATATTTCAGCATCTGACAATGGTGCACACAGTCAACAGAACCCAGTTCATCTCTTCAACCGGCCAGCAGCCATACAGCGGCATGACGTTCAGAGATCCATTCTGGCACTGGACAGACACGATAATGAGCACCCAGAACAGCACTGTAGTCTATCAGTACACCCCTTCTGCCGGCATGGTCATATATCCATATTCTTTCAACTCCAGCACCGAACCTGGTTACGGTGCCTGGCCAGTCACCGTTATGGACATAAACAGCTCGGCGAACGGAGGACTCGGTCAGATCACATTGCGCAATGACGTTTCCCAGCAGATGGTGAAGAATCTCGGTGGTCAGGATCAGAACGGGAGCAAATTCATGCTGTGGTCCATAAATTCAAACGGAACGTTAACGCTCAATTACAACAGGCCGGTGACAGGAAGAACGCTGGACTTCACCGTGACGATAACCTACATAAGCAATCCGACAACAGGCAAGAGCGTCGGCATAGCCGGCTACGTGGTCTATGCTCCGGTATCACAGAGAGAGCTGTAGACCGATTCTATCTCCGTAACTATGTTGTCCCATGAATAGGCCTTGGCCCTCTTCACCGCATTCTCACCGAGTTTCTTCCTGAGTTCTGCGTCCTCCCACAGCTGTTTCATTGCTCCAGCTATTGCGGCGCTGTCTCCAGGCGGGACGATGATGCCTGCATTTCCGGCAACCGAGGCGAGGCCTCCGGCGCTGGAAGCAATCACGGCCTTTCCGTGCTCCATGGCCTCAAGTAATGCTATGCCGAATGATTCCTGCAGAGAGGGCATTACGAAGAATGAACATCTCGAGAGCAGCCTCTCCTTCTGCTCTTCGTCAATCCTGCCCAGGAGTTCAACCGAGCTCCCGGCTGCCCTCTTTCTCAGCATTTCAAACATCGGTCCAGTGCCTGCAACTTTCAGCGAAATTCCTGTCCGGACAGCGGCATCCACCAGGTGTGCTACTCCCTTGGTCGGCACCAGTCTGCCTATGAAAAGAGCGAAACCGTCGTCTGCTGTCACGTGCTCATGTATGTCAATGCCGTTTACAACAGTCCTTACCATGTGCGGCTCTATGCCTTTCTTTAGCAGCTGGGAACGCACAAAATCGGATATGGCCATCACCCTCAATCCTCTCATGCGGCGGAGGTAGAAAAAGTCGTTCAGTCTGCTGGCTACTGCCAGCAGGCCGGTGCCTTCCCCGTACTGATTGTGAAACGTGACAATCCTGTTTCCGTCATACCGGAAGAAAGCGCTGTTGTATGTATGCGCCCAGCGGTAATGATAATCCACCACGTCCGCATTGAGCATCCTGAGCGTGTCCGTTACTCCGGTGCTCTTTACCATGGGTGGATTGTATGTTCCTCTGTAGCTGCTCGGAAGTCTTATGACTGTCGCCCCTCTGATATTCTCCCGTTCCGGCGTTCCCGGCAGTCTGGATGTCACCACAAACATCTCGTGCTTTCCGGAGAGCCTGGAGGTTATCGCCGCTATCCTCTTCTCAATTCCACCGTCATACGGCAGGTAGAACGGATTCAGCTCGACAATTCTCAAATCAGCTCTCAGCTCCCATGCCCAGTCTTCTCTTTTCCCTGTTCGAGAGATATGCGCTGAAGCCTATGAGCAAACCGACGGCAACTATGGTTATGACTTCGGCTTCGAACTGGTTGGAAAAGACGCTGAGAAGAAAAGACGCGAGTAGTATTATCAGCGCATACTTTGCGATGCCTCCTATGAAATTGTAAGCTATGCTCCGGCCGTAGCGCCACTCGCATGTTGCTATGAACGCTCCAAGAAAAGGTATCACAGGCGCAACCCTGTTCAACAGTATTATCTTCTCGTCCTTCACGATGAAGAACCTTGAATAAGAGATCATTTTGCTCTTGATCCACAGCGGCAGATCATGGTGCTTCACGATGTAATACAGGCTGTTTATGCCTGAGAATTCCGCGACACTGATCGTAGCCAGCATGAGCAACGCAAAGGAGGACGTAGGCATGGCTAGGAATATGACAACCGTAAACAGTTCGGGAAGCGTAGGGAAGAAGGTAGCATCCAGAAAGAAAATTATGAACAGCGCTAATATGAGTCCGCTTTCACCGTATGGCCTGAACAGTGCGTAAACAAACTGGCCGACAGTGATCATCCATACTACCTGCTAAGGTGTATGTTGAGCGTTCTCGTATAAAGTTCGCTCAGTGTCCTGGCACAGTTTTCCTTTGAATATTTCTCCGCCGTTCTCCTGGCATTCTTCTTTACACGCGCTTCTGCATTCATGGCCCTCTCTATAGTGCCCGCGATGTTCTCGGAGTACTCGTCATACAGGAAGCCATTCTCACCGCTGACCACGAAATCGGTTACTGCCCTGTAGTTGATGCTCACCACCGGTTTGCCGCACGCCATTGCCTCGAGCATCGTTATGCCCTGAGTTTCAAATTTGGAAGCGGACACAAAAACATCGGCCGCCTTGTAATAGTCAGGCAGTTCGGCATCAGGTATGAATCCGGTGAAAATCACCCTGTCATTAAGCTTCAGCGACGAAACCAGTTGTTCGAGGCGGCTTCTTGCCGGCCCATCCCCGGCTATCATGAGTTTGGTTGACCTGTCCTTCAGCAGAGGCATCTGCATGATGATCCTGTCTATGCTCTTTTCAAAGGCGACTCTGCCGACGTAGAGCAGAAGGGGTGCATCTCCGATGCCGTACTTTTCTCTCACTGCATCGCCCCTGCCCTGGGGGCTGAAACGCTTCGTATCTATGCCTGTGGGTATCACGGCTGCATAGGGCATGCGCGGTGCAATTCTGACAAGCTCCTCCAGTATGGGTTTTGTGGGCACAACGACAACATCTGATCTGCTTAGGAAGAAACGCATGTACCGCACTGCAAGATTTACTATGATGCTGGTGGGAAGCGGGATAGGCTTGTAATAATTCATTGCCTCATGCACCATTGTATGATAAGTGGTTGCCACCGGCACATCGAATTTTCTCGATGCACTGAGACCCTTAAGGCCTACGGTCGTTATGCCGTGGGTGTGTATCAGGTCAATTCCAAGCCGGTCAAGAACCTTTGTCTTGTTTGAAGGAAGGAAGGCCGTCCTGTACTGCGGATAGTGCCTGAATTTCATTGATTTGAAGAAGAAGGTTCCGCCCTTCGTTATGTCGTTGATCACTTCGCCGTTTGTCGGCTCGGGTGCAAAGATGAACACTTCGTGCCCTATCCTCTCAAGCTCCCTGGATATGGTAGATACAGAGTTTACAACACCGTCGACTGCGGGATAATACGAATCAGTGAACATCGCTATCTTCATCGGATGAACACCCCGCGACAAACAGTTTCACAGAGGTATGGACTGCCTTGATACTTTGACATTTTCCCCTCTCGCTATTCAGTTCTGAAGGATTTTTATTTCCAGGATTGTCTGCATTCCTTTTCTCCGCTCTGACTCTATCGGATCGACCGTATTAGCGCCGTGCCGACCCCTGAAACGATTTGAGGGTGAGTATTTTAACCTATCGATCCAATTTCAGTATGCCTGTGAGCTCTGGCCGGGCACGGCATAATCACATGCCAGACGTGTGTACAGTGCGGGTCAAAACTGATAGCATGGTATGATTTAACGTGCTATAATGTCTGCTTAAATATGTCTTAATACACTGCTGGTGGGGACATTCCATCCGAAGAGATTAAAAGAACAGCACTCTTAGAGGGCAGCGTGAAGGCAGAAACCGGTCACATAAGGTTCACTCCAAGTTTCAGGTACAAACAGCTGAAGGATGTCTTTCCCGAACTGCTGACTGTTTTCCTCCAGGAGACAGATCAGATGCCCGAGGAGAAGGAGATTCTCAACATGTTCATCGAACTCAATATGATGGACCTGAAGATGAACAGGAAACCGGAAGGATATAACCGCAAGGGCAGAATGAGGCTTATCTTTCCGATAGACTGCAAGGAACTGTACATCTCAGGGAATTCCGCAAGTACCGAAGTGGTAAGGATATCTGAGCGCATAAGCAAGCTTCTTCAGAAGAAAGGGATAAAGAACACCGTTGAGTGGGACCACTTTGCTCATCAGAGAGCCTGACAGCTACTGGCCGAGATAAGCATCATGAATCGTCCGGTGCAGTGCGCCGGTTTGTGAAAGTACGCTCTGCTTCAGTTTGATTGACCTTATCTCCTGCTCTCCAATGCGCCTGTCACCCCACGTGCTGAAGAAGTCTTCCAGGGAAGCGGCATCCGGTCTGCATCTGAGACGTGCGAGCGTGACATGCGGCTTGTATCTTCTGTGCTCAATCGGTATGCCAAGCGCATCAAGACCCTTCCCTATTTCACGGTGAATTATTCCCAGTTCTTCTCCGGCCGTAATGCCTGCCCAGATGACTTCGGGCCTCTGCACGGTCGGGAACGCTCCAGTTCCGCCGAATGCGACCGAAAATCTCCTGTGGCGGGAAACAACATCCTCCAAGAGCCCGGATATTTCGGTGTTCATTTCTTCATTCACCTCACCGAGGAAATGCAGCGTGAAGTGAAGTCCCGCTGCCTGCACCGCCCTTATACATGCGTCCCTGAAGAGCCTGCTGGAGCAGAGCTCTTCAAAACAGGAAAAGTCTGTGATATCGATGCAGATGAATTCGCGCATGCCAGACAGATCACGCTGCAGGCTTATTTAAATGAAAGGCGATCGGAATCCACAGAAATGCAGATTTTGTTCATCCTGTCACGCATCGACGCTAGACGCCCCCAGCACGTCAGCAGCCTCAATCGCGGGAGATGTCATGGCAGATGCATGCATTCATGTTTTGCCGTCTGTTAGTATCTTTATATGTTTTGAAGTGAGGATATTTGTAATATTTGTAAACTTTAAGTATCTTAATAAGTTCAAAACTATTAAATAGGATACATGACGTAGAACAAGACGGAGAAAAAAAAAGACAGAATATGGTGGCTGGAAATACAGAAATGTTCTTCCGATTCCTTGTGCAGGCTGGTCTCCGGGAGAACAGTTCCCTATGTGGCGGTTCGCATTCCCACCGTACACTGCCTGAACGGAGTGTGATTTAATGACCGCATTTAGCAAGACAAGGGAGAAGGTTGAGGTAGATGACGTCGAATTCTGTCCGGAGTGCAACAGTTCGCACCTAGAGGAAGATTATGAGCGCGGCGAACTAGTATGCGCCGATTGTGGACTCGTGATAAGCGAGAATATTATCGATCATGGTCAGGAATGGCGTGGTTTCGATACCGAACAGAATGAGAAGCGGGCGAGGACCGGAGCTCCCGCCACGTTCACTGTTCATGACAAGGGACTTTCCACCGAAATATCGTGGAAGAATGTCGACATTTACGGCAAGAGCATCCCTGCAAGAAACAAGCCGCAGCTTTACAGGATGAGAAAGTGGCAGAAGAGACTCAGAGCGGCAAACGCTGTTGAGAGGAACCTCATGGTTGCGCTGGCCTCAATAGAAAGGATCAGCTCGAATATGGGGCTTCCGAAGAATGCCAGGGAAGAGGCGGCCGTGATTTACAGGAAGGCCGCTTCCAGGGATCTCATAAGGGGAAGGAGCATCGAAGGTGTAGTTTCCGCCTCGATATATGCGGCATCAAGGCAGCTTGGCTTCCCGCGGGCAATAGAGGAAGTTGCGAGGGCAAGCAGGGTCGGAAGGAAGGAAATAGGCAGGAATTACCGTACCCTTGTGCGTGAACTCAGGATTTCGCTTCTCCCTACTACGCCTGAAGATTACATATCGAGATTCTGCAGTGAACTCAATCTGGGAAACGACGTTGAAACAAAGGCGATGGAAATACTGAAGAGTTTGAATGACGGCTCTTCAAACGTGGGCAAGGGACCAACCGGCATAGCAGCGGCAGCCATCTACATCGCAGCCATCCTGTGCGGAAAGAAGAGGACGCAGGAGGAGATAGCAAATATTTCCGGCGTCACGGAAGTGACGCTCAGAAACAGGTTCAAAGATATCACGGGCACTCTCTCGCTCAACACAGAGCTCTGAGATTTTTTCCTTATGATTTCTGATGCCTCAGGCGTCTCTGTACTATTCCGGCGCACTTACAGGGTGTGAACTCGATTGAGACATTGTCTTTGACTTCAGTCTTCCTTTCTCGAAGCACCGTGCAATGTTTGCACCTGTCCTGCCGGCAGCTCAGACAGTCACTGTCGGACCTGCTTCGGAGCTCACGTCAAAGCAAAGGCATTTAATCAGACGGTGCCTAGCGTGCCAAGGGTTGAACGCATTGAAACTCCTCTTCATTCACGCGGACCGGATGAGCTATGAAGCAAAGAGCAAAACCAAGGCTGCAGAGGACATAGGCGAGGATGAAAAACATTTCTCGGTAGATGACGTTCTTGTCTGTTTCACGTCCGTGGAAAAGGATGACGCGTCCAAGGGTGAGGCACTCATACGCAGTGCTGCTGCAGATGTTGCAGAAGTTGCCACGATGGTGAAGGCCACAAGGCTCCTGATATACCCGTACGCGCATCTTTCGTCCTCACTCGGATCACCATCGGATGCTCTTAAGATTCTCAAGGCTCTCGAGACCGCTGTGAGCGGAAAATTCGAAACGAAAAGGGCACCATTCGGATGGTACAAGTCGTTCACCGTATCATGCAAGGGGCATCCGCTTTCAGAACTCTCCAGGACAGTCACGGTCAATGTTCAGGAGACAAAGGAGAAAGGCGAAGACAGATATTTTGTTTTCACAAAGGAAGGAGAGGTCGTCAAACCCGGAGAGTACTCCTCTGGAAGCGAATGTTTCATGGCAATGCTCAGGAAGGAGGCGCTCAGGGAGCAGGTGGGCAGCAGCGATGCCCCCGGATACCTGAAACTCTGCAAAAAGTTCGGCATAGAATGGGAACGGATGAGCGATGTCGGGCATGAAGTTTATCATCCAAATGCTGCGCTCATGTTCGATCTGAGCTCAGACTATGCCAGACAGGTTGTGACAGGGTTCGGTCTCTCCGTTTTTTCGGTCAAGGGCACTAACATGTTCAATCTTGACGAGCCGGCAGTCAGGGAACATGCAGAACTCTTCGGCGATCGCCTCTATTCACTGGAATCGGACAATAAACGATACGTGCTGAGATATGCGGCATGTCATCAGCAGTTTTCGATGATGAGCGGCTGGAACATAAGTTACAAACAGATGCCTGTAGCCGCATTCGAAATCGCGGATGCATACAGATACGAGCAGTCCGGCGAAACAATGCTTCTGTTCAGGCTGAGGAGGCTCAATATGCCGGATCTGCATGTGCTGTGCAGGGATACAGATGAGGCATATTTCTGGTTCAGGAAGATACACAACGAGATATATGCCGAGGTCGGCAAACTCGGAGCGGACTACGAGATGCTCGTGAATGTATCGTCCATGCAGGCATTCGAATCGAACAGGGAATTCATTCTTTCGCTGCTGAAGGAAAAGGGCAGGGATTGTCTCATACACGTCTATCCGGAGGGTGCCAATTTCTACTGGACTGTCAATATTGAGTATCACGTGCTTGACATGATGGGCAGGGCCAGGGAGATAGGCACAGTGCAGATTGACACAGGCAACGCGAAACGATTCAACATCACATTTGCCGATGCCGGAGGGAAAAAGAATTACCCCATCATACTGCACACGGCCATAGTTGGCACTATCGAGCGCTTCATGTACACTGTTTTTGATCAGGCGCTGCGCAGGGCTTCCATGAGCGGAAAGCCCGGCTTCCTCCCATTCTGGTTTTCACCGGAACAGTTCAGGCTGCTGCCGATGTCTTCAAACCATATTCAGAAGTGCAGGGAAATATCGGGCATGCTCAGCGCACTGGGCTTCAGGACGGGAATCGATGACAGGGAGCTAACCATCTCAAAGAAGGTGAGAGAGGCAAAGCAGGACTGGGTAAGCTATGTCATCGTGATCGGAGATAAGGAACTTTCATCTCAGGTGCTGAACGTGTATGATCGCGAGACAGACTCTAGCAGACAGATGACACTGCAGGAATTGAGCGCGGAGGCGGAACTGAAATCGGCGGGCTACCCGAAAAAGCCGCTCTATCTGCCGTCCGACCTTTCCAGGCGCGTGGATTTCTCTGTTTAGCGCTCAGTACATCAGGAGTCCGCCGGAGACGTTGATTGATGCGCCGTTGATGTAGTCCGCCTCCCTTGAAGCGAGAAAAGCGACGGTGTGCGCAACATCCTCAGCCGTCCCTATCCTTCCAGCCGGAATCGAGCGCGCCATTTCCTCAAGCTGCTCTTCGCTGTATCTGCCGAGAATTCTCGTTTTCACCGAGCCGGGCAGAACGGCATTTACTGTTATGCCCGCACCGCCGAGTTCGATTGCGAGAGAACGTGTGAATCCGAGGATGCCGGCTTTTGCCGCTGCATAGTGCGCTCCATGCCTCGAGCCTTTCAGTGCAAGCTGCGACGAAATGTTTATGATTCTTCCGAATCCGTTCTTTTTCATGTACGGAACAGCGGCGCTGCAGCAGAGGTATATGCTGTCGAGATCGTTTTCGATTGTTCTTTTCCAGTCCGCAAATCCCATCTGAGTGAACGAAGATCGCTCATATATGCCTGCGTTGTTGACAAGTATCTCGGCACCGCCCCATCTGTCTTCCACAGCCGAGAACAGGGAGCGGACTTCCGTCTCTTTCGACACGTCTGCTCTGAAATAAAATGCGTCCACACCTGTCTTCACTGCCTGCGCGACTGAGTCGCCTGCGGCAGCTTCATCTGACTTGAAGCACACGCATACATTCACGCCCTTTACCGCAAGCTCAAGCGCAATTGCCCTGCCTATGCCGCGCGAGCCGCCCGTCACAACAGCGCATGTCCTGCGGGCATTCTTCGCGCCCACCGCTGCGGCGCACATATGTCAGTTCTCCCGAATCCCTATCGGAATCGTTTCAACAGCTTCCACGCATCTGTCTATTAATGCGCGCATCTCCACTTTCTGCTCCTGTATTTCGACCCTTGCAGCCGTTGTCCTCGTGGCAGGATTGCCAAGCGAGAAGAGCGTGCAGCAGTCTTCGTGCGGCCTTATCGATATTTCGTATGTGTCTATGCCTTTCGCCGCCGAAATGATTTCTGCCTTGTCAAAGCCAATCAGCGGCCTCAAAATCGGCATCTTTACGGCCTGATCCACCGTTGCGAGATTCTGCAGCGTCTGAGAGGACACCTGACCAAGGCTGTCCCCTGTGACAAGAAAGGAAGCACCCAGTCTGTTTGCAATTTTTTCTGCGATCCTGGCCATCGCCCTCCTGTAGATGACGATCCTCAGGCTGTTCGGTGTGTTTCTGAATACTGCTTCCTGCAAATCCAGGAATGGGACAAGATGGAGTTTTCCCCCTCCCTGAAGCGGAAGGAGCTTCCCAGATAGTTCCTTGGCTTTCTGTATGGCCGAAGTGCAGGAAAACGGATAACTGTGGAAATGGACCAGGTCAAGCCTGATGCCGGACCTCATGGTGAGCCATGCGGCTACCGGGGAATCTATGCCTCCGGAAATGAGGCATACCGCCCTGCCGGCGCTCTCCTGCTGCATGTGCCAGCCTGTCGTTTTCACATCTATGAATGTCATAGCAACTCCGCTGATTATCCGGCCGCCATGATTAAACTTTCGCAATTCAGCTGCAGAGGCAAGCCGCTCCTGTCACCTTGTCTGTGTCTGACATTTGGCGTACGGATTAGTCATTTTGGTTGGACAGTGCAGAAAAATTTATAACTCCAGCACGCTATCTGGTGGAACAAGGGATGCACTTATGCCAAATTCTCTAGTGAAGGATGCGCTTGGAACGGAGTATTCCGTTCCGACTGAGAAGGTTGTGTATGCGCAGGGAAATGCGAATGCGCAGCCTGTGAGCAAGGATGACGAAGAGCTGGCGAAAATCGCGTCGGCTCTGGACGTATGCATAAAGATTATCGGATGCGGAGGCGGCGGAACCAACACCATTACGCGATGCCACGACTCCCAGATACAGGGAGCGCAGATGTGTGCCGTCAACACTGACGCAAAGCATCTGCTGTCGGTACACTCCCCGAGGAAGATACTGATAGGGAAGAGACTGACACAGGGTCTTGGCGCCGGTGCCATACCCGAAGTCGGTGAGGAGGCTGCAAGGGAAGCAGATCCGGACATCAGGTCCTTCCTTCAGGGTGGTCAGATTGTTTTCATAACGGCCGGAATGGGCGGCGGAACCGGAACTGGCAGCGCGCACTATGTCGCTCGCCTGGCCAAGGAGATGAAGGCTCTGACAATAGGCGTCGTCACTCTTCCGTTCAAGGCTGAAGGGGAATTGAGAATGGAAAACGCGATGGCCGGTCTCGAGAAACTCAGGCGCATATGCGACACGACCATCGTGATACCGAACGACAAACTGCTGGATCTTGTGCCAAAGCTGCCGATTGAGGCCGCTTTCAAGGTGGCAGACGAAGTGCTCATGCAGACACTTAAGGGACTGACGGAAATAGTCACAAGACCCGGTCTCGTGAATCTGGATTACGCAGACATAATGACTGTGATGAACGAGGGAGGCGTCGCCTTCGTTGGAATCGGCGAGAGCAGCTCGGAAGACAAGAGGATAGAGGAAGCCGTAAGCGAGGCTCTGAATTCTCCACTGCTTGGCGAAATCAATCTGTCCGAATCCGCCGGCTGCCTTATCAGGGTTACGGGCGGACATGATCTGACGATTACCGAGGCTCAGAAGGCCGCAGAGGTTGTCAGTTCATCCATAAGCAGGAACGCCAGGATCATATGGGGTTGCTCGGTCGAGGACAGCCTGCAGGGAACCGTCAAGGTTCTGCTGATAGTCACCGGTGCAAGATCGAGGTACATGCTTACGAAGGAGGACTCCGTGGAAACACTTCCCGAAGTGGGTCGTGCGGCGCATGTTGCTGCATCCACGCAGAACTTCGACGAAGGCATCGACGTAATAAGGTAAATCAGTCAGACCAGCATTCCGGCAATGCCGCGGGAACGGCTGCCGGAAAAACTTTTTTCTTAACAGATGAAGCTTAAGCTCCGGCAGATTATTTTATGTACTTCGCCTCTGGAGCAGGTATGCACCATGTGCCTGTAGACAGACATATGGAAGGCGTGCTCTTCGATTACGGGGGAACACTCGTGAGCAACAGGGAGGCTGACGAGATACTCTACAGCATACTCACGTCCCTCGATATCGCGATTGGCAGGCAAGAATTCGACTCGACATTCATGAAAATGCGCTCTTACTGGGAAGAACATTATTCCTCTCTGCCCAGAGGAAACAGGTGGTCCGGACAAATTATGGAGGACTGCAACGTCTTCTTTCTGAAGTCTGCAGGCTTTTTTTCGAATCCTGAAGAAACTGCCTCACTCATACGAGAAAAGTGGAGCACATTCGACAGGCGCACACTTTTCCCGGATGTCTCAGGTACGCTTGCCGCAATAAGGAAAGCATCATTCAGGATCGGCATAGTGAGCCAGAACAGAATGATGTCTGATGTCCTGAGAAGTGAACTGAACTCTCTGGGCATTGGGCACTTCTTCGATGCAGTCGTCACATCAGAGGAGGAGGGATACGACAAGCCTGATCCCGGAATTTTCCTCGCGGCTTCTTCAAAACTCGGCATACAGCCAGAACGACTCTTCCACGTGGGTGACATATTCGAGAAGGATGTTGCAGGCGCTCTTGCGGCCGGAATGTCTCCAGTTCTGCTGGACAGAGAGGAAAAGGATACAAGCGGCTATGTGCCGAAGATAAGACGGCTTGATGAACTCATTCCGATCATCACTGCACGATCATGTTAATGTGAAAACGTCATATCCGCTCAGAAACGGACTGTCGCTGATTTTCACAAATACGATAATCGATCCTGTTGTACTGCAGGCACTCAGCCCAATGCGCCTTCAACTGTTATGTAACACGGACTCGGCAGTTTGACCGCAGCCCTGTTCAGTGCATATTTTGCCGCATCCACATGCTGTTTGTTGACCTTCACTACCATCACAGTCTGGTTCCTGTCCACACGTGCAGCAGTGCCGATGGCCTTACCGAATGCAGCCCTCATACCATCTGACACACGGTCAGCGCCTGCGCCCGTTGCCAGTTTGTTCTCCCTCAGAACGTTATGCGGATAAACCCTGATTTTCATGTAGAAACCGTTTGCACCGGCTCTCTTCGAAAGTGCTCTGTTGGCCGAAATACGTGCCGCCTCAAGGGCTGTATGCCTTATCTGGCACGTTTCCTTCACAATAAGATTAAGCGATACTGAAAAACTTCCTTTAAGGTCGCCCTGATCAAACTGGCTGATTCTTGGTGCAGGAACACCTCCCATGTACTCCTTCCTTGTGTAAGCCTGACCCCTTATCCTCGAATACATTCTACCCGGTTTTCTTGCCATTATAGCACCAATTGTGACAAATGAAGCTAAAGGGGTTGATTATATAACAGTTTTCGAGACTGTTGAACGATGCGACAGTGATGCATAATGCTCTCGTGCCTCTGCGGGAGATAACGACTAACGTGTGAGAAGTTGACACCGGATGCAACCTTTATAATCCATCGAACTGTATTGCGGGTTGAAGTGTGCTGTCTCTCGTAGATCCGGAGCGTTTGTGCAACCATTTTTGAGGTTGCCCGGGGCGGCGGATCAGGGCAGCTGGCCACCTTCTGGAAGGCGAATGGAATGCCGGCTAGGATAGCGGTCAACGGTTTCGGTACTATAGGGAAGCGAGTCGCAAGAGCGGTCAGGCTGCAGGACGACATGGAGGTTGTCGGTGTCGCAAAGACGAAACCCAACTATGAATCGAGGCTTGCAAACAAGGAGGGCATGCCTCTTTATGTCGCCGACGGCAGGAACATTGATGAATTCAGGGAGCAGGGCATAGAGGTCGAGGGCAATCTGCAGGAATTGCTCACGAAGGTCGATATTGTTGTCGACTGCACGCCCGAAGGCATCGGCAGGGAGAACAAGAAACTGTACGAGGAAGCAGGGGTAAAGGCGATATTTCAGGGAGGGGAAAAACACGAAGTCGCCGGCCTGTCGTTCAATGCCTTTGCGACATATGATGCAGCCTACGGCAGGAAGTATTCCAGGGTTGTTTCGTGCAATACCACGGGCCTGATCAGGACACTCTATCCGCTGGACAGGATGTTCAAGCTCGACGAGGTGTTTGCCTCAATCATAAGACGCGGCGCTGATCCTGCTGAGTCAAAGGGAAGCGCGCTGAATGCGGTGGAACCGTCATTGCATCTTCCCACACATCACGGCGTCGACGTCCGGACAGTCATGCCGGATCTCAACATAAGCACCATGGCAGCGAAGGTCCCCACGACAAACATGCATGTTCACTGTATTTACGCGAAACTCAGGAAATCCAACGTCAAGACGTCTGATGTCCTTTCACTGTGGGACCAGATGCCAAGAATAAAGTTTGTCAGCGGCAAACATGGGATCAAGACGAGCGGACAGATAATGGAGATAGCCAGAGATCTGGGCAGACACGGCGGTGATTTTGCCGAAACTATCGTCTGGGATGACGGCGTTCACGTTGAGGGCAAGCATCTGTACTATTATCAGGCCGTTCACCAGGAGAGTGATGTTATACCTGAAAACATCGACTGCATACGTTCCATGATGGAGATGGAACGCGATGCTACCAGGAGCATAAGGAAGACGGACAAGTCGCTGGGCCTGGTGTAGTTGAAAATGCTCCTTGACGGCGTCAAAACGCTGGATGACTTCGATGCCAGTGGAAAGAGGATACTGCTGCGTTTGGATCTCAACTCGCCTGTCGACAGGAAGACGGGGAAGATACAGGATGGCAGTAAGATCGCCGCAGCCACTGAAACGCTCTCTGAACTGCTGTCAACTGGCGCGGCCGTCGCCATTCTTGCGCATCAGGGAAGGCCGGGTGACGATGATTTCACATCGATGGAGGAGCACTGCCGTATACTGAACGGAATGCTCGGTGGTACAGTCTCGTTTGTTCCTGACATTTGCTCTGAAACCGCTATTGTTCAAATAACGAAGCTGAGGCCCGGCAGGGCGCTGCTCCTGGACAACGTGAGAAAACTCGATTATGAGCAGAAGAAAGCAACAGCTTCAGAGCATGCTGGAAGAGAACTCGTCACGGCACTCTCTCCGCACTTTGATTTTTTTGTCAACGATGCCTTTGCTGCCATTCACCGGTCACACTGCTCTATGACGGGCTTCACGAAAACACTGCCCTCTGCTATTGGAAGGCTCATGGAGAAAGAGCTGAGAGGCACATCCAGACTGCTGGACAATCCTGCGAAGCCTGTTGTTTACATCTTCGGAGGAAAGAAATTCTCTGATTTTGTGCCCGTTCTGGAAAGCGTCTGCTCCAATGAACAAATTGAGTCTGTGTTGCTGTCAGGCTACCTCGCAATAGCACTCCTTGCAGCAGGAGGAGTGAGCATCGACAGCGCTACTGAACTGGACATTGCTTCTGACGCTGATGCCTCATTCATGGAGAGTGCATCAAAACTACTCAGAGCCTCTGAAAAAATTCATCTGCCCGTTGACATGGCTTTCGAACGGGATGGAAAGAGGATGGAAGAAAGCGTCCGGGCATGGCCGAAGGACCTTAGAGCCCTCGACATCGGCGGCGCCACAATCCGGGAGTATGTGGGCACGCTCTCAGGCGCAGGTACCGTGTTCATATCAGGTCCAGCCGGCGTTTATGAACGCGCAGGTTTCGACACTGGCACACGTTCTCTTTTCGAAGCGGCGGCGGCACCCGGGAAGTTCAGCATGGTCGGAGGTGGGCACACTTCGGCTGCGGCGCGGGCACTGGGTTTCTCAGAGCGTTTCTCCTTCATCAGCACCGGTGGCGGTGCGCTCGAAGCGCTCATTTCAGGGAAAAAGCTGCCTGTGCTCGAGTATCTGAAGGACAGTGCGGTCATGTTTTCATCCCGCTTTACATCCGACTAAGCACTCCGGTCAGGATGAACCGCGGACTCACCATTCAGCGCTTTTCCCACAGACTTCCTTTTTTGAAAACAATGCCAAGTTTTGAAAACCTGATCATTGTACTAAGCAATTTTCTTTCATCGATCGTTATGTTGTTGTACTCCTTCAAAGCGGACGACACATCTTTCAGGCTTCGCGGACCTTCAGAGAGAATGTTTCCGATGAATGTTGCCATGTCCTCGCCGTAATTCCACGGGAATACATACCATGTCCAGTGATTTGCGTCCACTTCTTCCGCAAAGTAGTCGGGCACGAAACCGGAATGGTTTATGTGTAGCATAGTTGCCGTCCTGACAGCAGCCGGGGAGAGGGATGTGGCATGCTCAAATGCAAGCTTTATGCTGTCCCCCGTGTCTGTTATATCGTCGACGATCAGCAGTTTTCTGTCCTCAACTGACTCCTGTATCGTCGTGGCGAGCGTAGCCTTCCCGTCCTTCGAGGCTGTGACGCCCCAGTGCTGTGTCCTGAGGGATATCAGCTGTTTCACGCCAAGTTCATCCGATACCAGTCTCGCAGGGATCCACCCTCCTCTCGCAAGGCCGATCACAGCATCGGGCCGGAAACCGCTTTCCACCACCTTTTCTCCGATTGCGGAGCACCAGCGGGCAATATCTTTCCACTCAACGAGCCTGGAAGGAACCTTTTTCACGATTTATATACCTCTGCATATTGACAGTTTTTTGCCTGAAACATTTCACGGACGTCATGAGTTGGCATACAGCACATATTGCCATGCAATATAGTCCTGAATTCCCCCTATCTCGAAATCATACATTATGAAGTGACCATATGACAGACTCAGCGAGTTGACCCTGACATAAGTGCCTGTGAATGCGTCAAAGACTCTGTCGCCATTCGTCAGATTGCCGGCAGTTACATATCCATGGTCCGTAAGCACTGATTGATTGTATGACAGGCTGAGGTATCCGTTGATCGTGAGCATTCTCGAATGTGTTGTGACTGATACGTTCAGGATGGTTTCAGGAGTGTATATACCGGAACTCCAGTTGTATGCCATAATCTGAGTGCCTGGGGTTATGGCATCAGCAAGCTCAAAACTGCCGTTTGCGAGGAGGATAGGAGTGGAGCCGTTGACACTGTTGAAGCAGACGCTTCCACTGCATATCTTTGTGAGGCTGAACGTAGTGCTTACGTGCCCTCCCCCAGGGAGGTTTCCGCTGGATGGGGAAGGACTGTATGTATATGTATCGCCGTTTGACTCCCGAATAGACACCTGTGGTATGAACCAATAGTCTCCTGAGTCTACAACAGTGATTGTTATCGAAGAACCCGCACTTGCATATCCTGACTTGCCGTTGTACGTGGCAGACCATGTCGAGCCGCTCGGCAGACCGGACTCACTGAATACTCCTGTGATATAGGTAGTTGAAAAGGATATATCGACAGATTGCTGATAAATTCCGAGGTCAACACTACCGCTGGATGGACTAGCGGTGTATCCTCCTGGCGCACCGATAGAGTAATCATTATTCCCCGCACCATAAAGGGTAATGTTGTTTCCAGTGGAAGATTGAGTCTGCGAGCCTAGAGGGCCGGAAAGTGTTACGGACCATGACTGTCCGCTGAGGCCGGATTCTTTGAAGGTGACGTAGCCATAGTTGACAACACTCGGCATCACGTTGTTTGGCGGTGTTGCCCTCACTCGCCACCACTGCACAAAAGACGGATTAGAAAATCCCTGTCCCGAATCGGTGACATTCTGATTGTTCGTCGGGAGCCCACTTGCGCTGTAAGAGTCGCCGTAGTTCAGGTAGGAATAGCCGTCAGAACCACTCCTTGAAATTGTCCAGATTTCAACTGCGTCAGGATAGTTTGTCTTGCCTCCTGTGCCACCTGGTGCATTTTTGGGATAGCTGACATATGTGTATCCAGATGGGTTACCGACCAGCAGAAGGTTGCCGCCGGTATAACCGAACCACGCAGCTGAATACGCATTGCCGTCGGGATAAAGAGGCTGCCCATAGATGTCTGTTGTTGTGTAGGGACCGAACGATGCGCCATTGTATGTAACGCCGACATTCACAGTGTCGGTACTCGGCGGATTTATGTAAAGTCCGTTATTCATCGAGGCATAAGACCATTGCGACCAGCCAGGCGGCGCAGAAGATGACGATCCTGCAAAATTGTCATACCATAAGAAAACATTTGCACCATTGTCATATTGGCCGTAGACTGCAGACAGTTGTGGTGCTTCACCTATTGTTTCACCGTTCATCATCACAGCAGTCCTGTCGGCAAATACCACATAAATGCCATACCCGGAATCTGCAGGAATCGACGGGATTCTGAGCCAGAAGATAGCATTCGTGGAGGACGAAGTACCGCTTTCAAGCCAGGAGGGTATAATGGTGCCATTAATCCACATGAACTCAACGTTCTGCAGACCCTGATTCTCATATGATGAGTATGCTGACGCGTTGAATTTGATCATCTGCTGAAAAGGATTTGGGGTTGCGACGCCCTGGCTATTGATTATTGCGAGGTGTATCCAACCAGCAACTGAAACTGGTCCATAGATCGAAGGCATGATGCCATCCGGCAGGCTCGACCTGACTCGTATCCAGGTGACCTTGAATGGCAAAGTGAAGCTGCCGCCACTTGATTTTATCAGCCCGATATGAAGGGGATAGGATGGGGCATCTGTTCCTACATACGCAGCCGGACCGTAATCATATTGATACGTTGAGTAGGAACTACTCGTCGGATTCACAGTGTATATTCCCGGAGAGAAGGAGGACACATTAGAATCTGTCAGCGTAGCATCTGCCCACCCGTTGACGTCCTGCTGCTGTGCGTAAACTATTGACGCTTGAAGCGTTTGTTGAGGTAACTGAGATTGAACGAATGTGCCATAATTGTTTGAATTTGTGTTTGTCACCAAGCCGCTCTCCAGCCATCCGGTTCCATAAGAGAACGCAGTCGTGTACATGTCGAAGTATGTTCCGACACCGGCAGTATAGCTCGTTGACCAGATTCCGTCGTTACTTGACGAGGCCGCTGTCGCAGTGAAACCGTTGTCCACGGTGTATGTTATCCCGCTAACAGTCCATTGAGAACCCAGCGACTTCCCAGTAAAATTGTCATAGAATGGGAAAACGTTCGCGCCGTTGTCGTACTTGCCATAAGGCGTGGAAAGTTCAGGAGCTTCCCCGACGTTCTTTCCGTTGAACAATATGGTTGATGGAGACGCGAAACCCATGTAAACAGTTATGGATGAATGTGCGGGTATATCTCCCAGTTTGAGCCAGTATACTGTTTTGTTCAACGCCGAGTAGTTACCGCTTTCCAGCCATGACGGTATCACTGTGCCGTTCGAATAGAAAAATTCTACATTTGAAAGATTGACAGCCTCAAGATTGTAATAAGCTGCGCTGTCTATGACAACCTCCTGATCGTATGGATTAGTCGTAGGTGTATTCTGTGTGTTGGTAATGAGAATCTGATAGTAGGACAGAATGCCCGGAGGCAATGGATTCACAACACCTTCCATGCTCTGCAAATTGACAGTGTAATAGGTTTGACTAATGGAAGAGATATCGATGTTTGCCTCCTCTGGATTATAACCAGACGCATTAGCGCTGATGGTGTATACGCCAGTGACGGGTACGCCGAACATGTAACTGCCTGTGGTACTTGTCTGTGCTGTCATCCACTTTCCCTGTTTGGAGATAGTTAATGTGGCGTTTTCAATCGGGTTGCCGTTGTGATCTCTTACAGTTCCGTTTACTAAAGTCGCGGGTATCGTGAGATTGGCCCACTTCAGTCCCCCGTAACTTCCAGTAGGCACTGTAACAACAGAAGAATTACCACTTTCGCTGAACGGTGTCTGATATCTTCCCCACACACTGTATGACTCATCCGGCCGGGCGAAGAATCTGTACTGCCCATACTGGTTCGTCTCCACACGATATGCATTGCCGTTGTGGTCAAGGTAAACGTATGCGTTCGGAGCGTTTGCACCGGAAGCTGTGTGTACGTGGCCAGTTATTTCAACCGCGGGAACCGCTGAGAAATTATAGTAATCATTAATAATGGTGCTTCCACCCAGCTGGAACTGCCCTTCAAGGCTGAAATAGTGGGTTGTATTGAAATCGCCTGCTGGAATTGTAATTTGAAAGTTCGTTCCCATTGCATAAACATCCTGCCATGTTTCATTGTTCACATTTTCGAAAAGGAAATTGCCCCCGGTTGTACCATAATCTTCGTATACAGTTGCGTTATTATATAGTGGGGAGGGCGAAACAGCGGAAGTGGATGCTAGCGAGGTGAAATCCAACATAACTGATGTGGTACCCAACGCAATTGCACCAAGATATGCCAGTTCGATCGCATCCAATCCTGGAACAAAAAGCAATCCCAAGGATGCGGCGTCGAGTATCAGTTTCAATAGGTTAGCATTCCCGGCTTCTCCGTTCATGCCTGTGGCATTCAAAACAGTATCATTACCCATTCGAATTAACTTCAGCCCATATGAATTCTTTTCACTGAGTGAGGCGTTTAGGCCAATCGCACCAGAAGAATTTGCAGATATGGCGGAAGTTGATTTTACTTTTAATCCCCCGCTCAGTGCGAATGGCACTTGAACCACGAGAGATGGAGCTGGCGACCTCAACTGTGAATAGTGTTCATAGAAGTTTCCAGTACCTGATGAAATGATTCCTGCAGAAGCCTTAATTAAGCCAAGACTCGAACTGTGCCACGAATAGTTTGAGGTGGCGCTCACTTCAGGGAGTACATACGCGGAGGAGCTGAGATTGTCTTGATTAATTCCATCGATAGTCAGATATCTATCCATGTAGATAGTATCGTTTTTGCTATAGCCAGCCCAGCCATAATGCATTGTTGTCACTGAGGGAGTTTGGGCGCTTGCTTTCCCCGCCATTATCGGAAAAATTCCTAATGTGGCCGTAACTATAATTGCTGCAATCAAGAACGAATAAATGCATTTCATTTCTTTCTCTCTCATTTCTTGTCTATCAGAAGCACATTGATCGAGGCTGTGACAGGAACGCCGAGACCCTGAAGTGAAGCCATCATGTGGAGAATGTGTGTTCCTATGGTGCTGTGGTAAACGAAAAATTCAAAGTACAGCACCATAATGAGCCCAAATGTGAACATACCATTCGTTGCCTTCTCGTTTATCAATTTGAACAAACCATGCACGGCAAAGCTTCCAGACAGTTGTGGAAAAGTTGAAGCGTTAGGTGATGTCACATTTGATTGAGGCGGATATGATTGTGAGGCATACGGAATCTCATGAACATTGCTATTGTTAAACGGACCAACGTCGGAGAGGGTCACCAGCACACCAGTAGGGTGTAAGGCGGTAGAAATGTTGCCGGTGACAACCATTGCGGCATACAAGATTACATCAGGCGGGTTATCTAGAGGTCCGTAGAACGGAGCAAACTTTGTTGCCTTCAGAGTGAGATTCGACCTGGAATCGTGATAGGCAAAGGAAGTGGTAGTGTTGAAATTGTATAGGGGTGTAGGAGGGGAGGCATCAACTGAGTAATTCAGGAAATTCTCTGCAACAGTCTCATTCACAACAGTATTGCTTGAATGGATTGGTAGGTGATGCGCGTTGTACTCTACGTAAGCGACTGATACTATTCCTGCAGCAACAACGATGCCCACCACTACCGCGGCCATCATCTTATTGAGCACTCAAAATCCTCCAGTTGCATGCTCATGTATTCGACTCGAGTGTGATATATTATCGAGCGTATATATCGCTTTTTTGGCACAAAGTAACTATTCAGTCTTGTGTACAGTGACATGAGTTTCCGAATATTATTCGGCCGCCCGCCGTCAGAATGTATGTTGCGGCATTCACCCGTGTGATGTCCGCAGTATTCTCATGCCGTCTGTGAGGAAATTGAGATCCCTGAGCTTCATCGTCTGTACGATACTCGCGAGTTTCTCGAACATGGTGGCGCCGCTGTCTGAGCGGCTGCCTCCAGATATCTTCCTCGAGATGACAACCGGTCTTATTGCCCTCTCGGCACGGTTGTTCGTGCTCTCTATGTCCAGTTCGACGAACAGGAACAGCTTTTCCCTGTCTGCTATGAGGTTCTTCACGAACCTGGCACACTGTGCCGATTTGTACGGCACGTCGAGTGTTTTCAGTCTCGATACGAATGCCTCGACATCATATTCATTTCCCATGTGTTTCAGTTTCGCTGCATCTTCATGTATGGAATGGAGCGTGTCGTGTATGCGCTTTCCCTCCTCGCCGTAGAACTCCGCCAGTTCCTTCGCATCGCCGAGAACATGCGACCAGCAGTATGACTGCAGGTCGCCCGTCTTTGCGGCGAGCGTGTCGTATGCCCTGTAACGGTCAGTGATGTTGATGCCGGCAACATGTTCTGCGAGTATGTTGAGCGGCACCTCATGACTCCTGCTCTTCCTTATTGCATAGACAACGGTCCACTTTGTGACGAATGCCCATAACCAGCTGTTCTCGCCGTCGACACGCCATGTGGTTTCGTCCATGTGGCGGACAGGCGCATTGCGTATGTCCCCGAGCAGCTGTTCGTAGTAGTCTGTGAACGCGTCAGCGAGTTTCCTCTCCACGCCTATGATTTCGCCTTCTGAGACATGGAATGAGAAGAGTCGCTGCATCGCCTCTGCGACGGACTGCACCGGAAGCCTGAGTGCGATGCGCATGTATGTCATGACGAGCATCGTCCTCAGGTCAATCCTGGACCCTGGCAGTACATCGGGCACATCGGACTCGACAAAAGTGCGGCATGTGCCGCACCATCTGCGCTGAATGAGATACTCCACTGCAAAGTGCACCGGCAGTGTGATGCCCTCCACTGTCCTTGCACGCAGTGAAGGCGCGCCGAGTTCGCCGCTTCCGCAGTCGGGACACACATCGACAGGCAGTTCCTCCGTCCAGTCCGGTGCCGGCTTTTCCCTGAAGAACGGTTTGTGGCCGGGCTGAGCGCCCGGCTTCCTGCCGGTCCCGTTCCCGCCTTCGCCTTCATCCTTTGCGTTCTCAGGTATGGCGTATGCCTTGCCGTTCTTCACGCCGACTGTCTCTGGATGGCGGTGCCTGTACTCTTCGTAATCGTCACGTACCTTCTTCAGATCCTCCTTGAGTCTCTGATTCTCCTTCTCCAGCTTCCTGATCATCTCGATCATTTCACGGAACTTCCTGAGAAGTTCCTGTCTCGCATCCTGCGAGAGTCTCAACTTCTTCTCATCGGCGGAGAGAAGGAATTCAATCCTGCCTGCAAATTCTTCGTTCAGAATCCGGTTCATCAGAGGGGTGTATGGCGATCCTACCCGAAAAAACTTTCGGTCAATTCAATGAAAACAACACTTTCATTAGGCTCTTTTCATAAGACTGACCAGTTACTACAATCGATTTGCATGTGCAGTAAAACGCGGAGCCGCCGTCAGACAGGCGGATTCATAGAAAGTCCTCTAGTTTGACTTTAGAAGCCGTTCTGCTGCCGGATATCGTCCTTTCCGTGCGGACCTCGTCGAACAGTGTCGACTGCTTTGACCCGCTCAACAGACTGTCCTCATCCATTCCAAAAACTTCCGTCACTCTGGACAGCGTCTGTGCGACGCGCATCGCATAGTATGTATAGTCGGGAGTGAAATTGAATTCCCTTCCCGGGATATATGGCTCAACCTGCTGCGGAGACTTGCGGCTGTTCACCACGATCCATGAAACCTTCATGCCGGGAATAAACTCCTCTCCCATTGCAATGAGTTTCTTGGCTGTCTGTACTGGCACCTGTGTCGCTTCATCCTTGTATTCCGAAAACGGTCTGCATGATCTGGATATGACAAGCTTCTCCTTCGAAACCGAGCCGCTGAGCACGTCGCTCACCAGCTTTCTGGAAAGCTTCACTGCACCCTCGGTGTTTCCCTTCAGTATCTCTTCGAAGACGGCGGAAAGGCTCTCACTCTGGTAATCGAACGAATCTGTCCGCCTGATCTCGTAACCTCTGACAATCAGTCCCTCTTCTGGCCAGACGAGCCTTCCGACATATCTCTTCTTCTTCCCATGGGAGAACAGCGGCTCCATCACCTCCTCGAATTCCAGCGTGACGCCCTGGCTGGAGAATCTTTCGCTCAGCTGCTTCCCCAGTGCAATTGTGCCGTCGAGGTTGTCTACAGGGCTCTTGAAAAACACTGAATCTGTGTCGCTGTAAATCACTGCGAAGCCGTCGTCCTCGAGCTGTTTTATTACACCCTTGGTCGTCTCTCTTGCAAAGGCGGTGATGCTCCCGCCAATCGCCACGTTGGTGAAGCGATAGAACGAAGATGCGAGTACGCCGTAAAACGAGTTCATGAGTATCTTCACCGCCTGCTGGAGACCGTCGAGATAGGCATATTCCTCCTGTGATGTTGTCGCCTTCATTCTGGACTTTATGTTGTCCCTCTGATCCATGAGGTTGCTGAGCAGGGCGGGTATGACGCCTTTTCTGATGTCCGTAGAAAGGAACCTGACGCCGGTCGGGCTGACGATCGTGCCGTTCTGGCTCAATGTCGTAAAGCATATGTTCTTCGCAATGATGAGCGAAGGGTACATGCTCTTGAAATCCAGCACGCCGACCCAGTGGTACAGTCCCGGGGCAATGCTGTGCACATAGCCGCCCTCGATGCTTCCCTCTTCCGAGTCCTGCCACCTTGCTGTCATCGGGGTAGCTATGTGCTCCCTGTCCGCCGCTCTGATTAGCAGCGAATCGACAAGCTGTGACGCGCCGCTATTGAGAGAATCATCGAGCGGCAGCTTCGACACAGTGGCCATATCCATTCCCCTCGTGAGCACTCTGGTTTTTTCTAGTATGCGCAACGCCAGATCTGCGTCCTTTGCGCAGTATTCCAGGACGCGTTTCCTGTTCGTTTTCCACTCCTCGTCAATCCTGAGCCTGTCTACGTCGAGTTTCTCCTCATTGAGCAGTTCTCTCGAAACAGCGTTCAGCGTTTCCTGCTTCGGATGAAAATGCTTCTTCATGTGCCACCATGCGTCTGCGACGATTCTGCCATTACATCTCCAGAACCTGTTGCTCACCTGACGGACATTGTCTCCGTCCCTTCCCCACGCCCTCCGCTCGATCTTGTGTTTCCCGCTGCGTTCATCGATCTTCGGTATGTCGAAGCCGTCGATGTTGTAGCCCGTCAGTACGTCCGGGTCAATGCGCCTTATGCTCTCAAAAAATCGCAGAAGCATTTTTTTCTCGTCGTCCTCATCTATTTGCTCCGTGACGATGGAACCGTTTTCCCTGTATGCAAGGCAAATGCACCAGATGTTTCCGTTCTTGATGCTGGTTTCGATGTCGAAGCTCAGAACCTTGAGTTCGGGCATGAAGTCCTGCGTTTCTTCGAAACTTTCCGCCTCAATGACAATATCGCAAGAATAAGCGGCCCTCAGCCTAGTGTCCGCCTGTCTTCCTCTCACTCTGCAACAGGATGCTATGTCTTTGTCATAGATGAATCTGTGTGCAAATGGTATATCGGCTGCGCGCACTTCGACGATGTCCCTGAGCATCGACCGGAAATCCGGCACCGTCCACGGAAATTTTACCGTAACGATACCGCCGCGCGCCGTTTCGCCCGCGTTGAAAAATTCAGCCTCCTTTATATCTATGACGTCATTGCGCGTTGCGAGAAATCTCCTGACTTTTTCAATATCGCCGATGAATTGAAAGTAGGGCCTGAATGCCGAATAACGTGCCACGGCGGATTTACCCTCCCTTGTCTTGCCGTACAGCTCAACAGTTATGCTGTCTTCCGGACCCCTCTTGTACGTGGCTGTCAGAAGGCGCATGTCCCAGAATCCGCTTTCTTCCATCGCTTTAACAAAAGTGATGATCCTCATTAAGCTTTCTTGGACGGGATAGGCGGTTCAGCCGCATGATCATCGAGGCTGCCGCGAGCCGGCAGCTGCAGATTTCAGCTTCTCTTCGCAACAATTTTTATGACATCGCCATCTTTGATTTCGTAATCGTGTCCGACTGGTTTTTTTGTTCTCGCGTTGACTGCCGTTATGTAATTCCTGCCAATGTCAGTGTGGATCCTGTATGCAAGATCCTGCGGGCCGCTTCCCTTCCTCAGAAGGAATGCATCCGGAAGCACCATACCATCGTGGTTCGTAAGCGCATTCTCATCCTCGACCGGGTAAACAGAAACAAGCGAAAGTAGCTCGAACGCCGCCACTTCAAGTGCCCTCTGGACACCCGTATCACTGTGCGACAGGAAGGAACTTATCCGGCCCAGCGCGTTCTGCTGTTTTTCATTGAGTGATGAAGAGAGTATTTTGAAAGCGCTGTCACCCGGCCTGTATGCTATGGCCCCGGCCTTAGACGCACGTCTCAGGGCAAGTTCATACTCTGCAGCACATGGCACAATCTCATAACCGGAGGCTTCCCTGAGCCGCCTGATGTTCTCATCCGGTGCAATGTCGGCCTTGTTTGCCACTATAATCATTGGCTTGCTTATCTTCCTGATTGCATCGGAGAGCCTAAGCAGATCAGCGTCGGACCAGAGAGAAGGATCCGCACCAGGATTGGTGGCGCGCATGGCAGCTGATATGTCTCCCTGTGTGACTCCGAGCCCGCTGAGTCTCTCCTGGAGCATCGCCTCGACTTTCAGTCCTTCAAGATGTATCTTTTTCGCAGTCTTCTGAAAATTTTTATCCAGTATGCTCTTTATCCACATCGTCAGTTCACGCTCGAGGAAGCGGACGTCATCCACAGGATCCCTTGTCCCCACTGGTACCTGATTGCCGTCGGCGTCTGTTCCGCCGCTCGCATCGACAACATGTATGAGCGCATCGGCCTGTCTCAGCTCATCGAGAAATGCATTTCCGAGGCCCTTCCCTTTCCAGGCGTCCGGAACAAGACCCGCAACATCGAGGAGTTCCACTGGAATGAATCTGGTTCCGTCCACGCAGGATGCATTGTTGGGATTGCACTTTACGCCGAAATCCGCCTCCGGGCACCTGCCACGGACATATCCTATGCCGCGGTTCGCCTTTATTGTCGTGAACGGGTAAGGGGCCATCTCGACATTCGACTGTGTTGCGGCAGAAAAGAATGTGCTCTTGCCCACGTTCGGTTTTCCCACTATGCCTATCTGCATGGTGTTCAGACTTATCGGCATGCCTCTCTTATTGGTTTCGCAGCATCCTCGACGCGGCTGCATCAGTCAGCAGCCATGAAACAACCTTTTCAATTTTCGCCACAGTGAGTTCCTCAATCCGGCTTGAGCCGTATGGCATGGATTTCAGATCGAGCGTGCTATCAACCGGCAGCGCCTTTCGGAGTATGGATGCCATCATCTTCCTGCGCTGCGAGAACAGGATAGCGGCCGCCCTCTCGTACTCCGGCCACTTCTTTACGCCCTTTCTTTTCCTGAACAGCAGCACAGATGAGTCGACATCAGGCTGAGGGTAGAAGTGTGAATGGCCGACGTTAAACAGCAGCTTTACAGCATAGGATCGTTGCAGCACGGCCGCCATCCTTGAGTATTCAGCAGTGTACGGTGGGGCCACCACTCTTTCCGCCATTTCCCGCTGTATCATAAAGAGCCCCCTCTTCATGCCCGCGTCAGAGAGCCTGAATATGAGTTGGGAAGCAACAGAATATGGAAGATTCCCGACAGCAACATCGAAGCGCGGAAGTTCGACTTCCATGGCATCTCCGTGTATCACTTCGGCCCGGTTTGCAAGCAGTTGATTCAGGTGGAAGACCAGACGATCGTCCGTTTCGATGGCTATGACCTTACGCGCCACTTCGCATAGCCTCGTCGTGAGAACACCGAGACCCGGTCCTATCTCCAGAACTGTTTCCCTGCGCGTGATGGCGGCGGCAGCGATCTCCCTGTCTGCTATGTTGTCATCGGCGAGGAAGGTCTGACCAAGCTTTTTACGCGGATAGAGCCCGATTTCCATCAGAGACTGTCTTATTTCGCCTGCAGACAAGGGTGATTCACCTTCATCTGGCCACGAAAATCCTGTACTTCTGCTCGTGATTGGACAGTTCGTCTGTTATCCGTTTCGCAATTATCTTTGCAGGGCTGTGAACAGTAGGTACGCGCTGCTGCAGATCCGCAAAGTCCCTGAATTTCTCCTTTTTACGCTCCTCGATGATTGACCACATGCTCTTCTTTCCAAGACCCGGAAGCAGCTCCAGCGTGTGAAGCCTTGTGGTTATCGGCTGAGCTTCGTTGAAAAAACGTATGAATCTGGATTCGTTGTCCAGTACTATGCGCTCAAGCGTATGCGGGAGTTCTGACTGGCTGTTGGAGGTAAGCTCCTCAAAAGAAAGGCGTCTCTTGACATGCGCGATATGTTCCCTTTTGTCCATCTCTTTTCCGATGTACACCCTGTCGCCTGGTGACGTCACGACGCCGGGTCTCGGCACAAGTTCGAATAGCTTGAATTCCTCTGAGCCTATGGCATAACTGGTAGGCTCATGCTTGAAGCCCCTCTCTGATGGAGAGCCCTGTGGCAGATAATCAAGTATATAGGCGAAGTCTTCCAAGGTCAATCACCAGCCTACATATACTTTCGAACGGCTTCGATAATCTGTTCTATCTGCTTCTTTTCAGGCGTCAGGCGCTCTTTTGAAAAGATGAGTCTCACGTCCTCGGGCACTGACGGCAATAGATCTATAATCTTGACGATGTTCTGTTCGCTGCCAACACCTATTTCAGTGAGGTCTTTGTGAAGTTTCTTTGCAGAATCCACATCAAGCCTGGCGAATCTCTGCGCATGTTCGTACGCGACCTTCTGCTCCTGGGTAAGCTCTCTGTTTTTCTCTTCCTTCGACAGAAGCTGCTTTACCTCTGCGAGCGTCACGTAACGACCTGCCGACATGTAGTTCACTCAGCCTTGGTAAGATGAACGGCATCTGATAATATAATTTTCTGCTTTCCGCCGTCATATATGAGTATCTTGTAGGCGCGTCCCTGGATTCCAACGATCTTTCCCGTTCGTCCCTGGAACCTTATGTGAGGAGCACCGTCCTTGATGCTCGGCTCCACCTTTATTGAGACGCTGTCCCCTTCTTCAAATTTCCTTATAATCCTCGCGACTGGTGGTATGCCCCTCGTCCTCGGGCTCTTTCTGAGTATGTTCCTGGATCTCCTCCTGAGACCCTTTGATGCTTTTACCATGCGTCACCAGCTCCTGTTTCTATTTTCATCACATCCAACGAAATAACGGTGCAGCCCGTCCCAAGAGATTCGGATATGCTTGGCACAGTTCTGCCGCCATCTCCTGTCACGAACTCCTTTATATACGTTCCAGATTCGGCGATTATCTCGACCGAAGCAGTCTGACCATCATACTCTAACAGCCTGCATTCGACAATCGTCCTCATCCTCACAAGGTCGGCCCTACGATGAGCCACCCTCAGTGGTGTACGTTGTGAAAGGGTTGTTCCGCTAAGTCTGGAAAGCACCTCAACCAGTTTCTCTTTATTAACTTTGCCCAACGTGGTAAAACGTGCGACATATGCCTTGTGCGGCGCTGCAGCCTTCAGATTCCTTACTTCCTCGCGATTCGAAAACCTGAGATCGGAGACATGCACGATGCCCTCGCCTTCTATATTGATCTGTTCGCACAATATCGTCAGGCTGAACGATCTCCTGTGCGGTCTGTCCAGCTGTAGTATGAAGGGCCTGCCCTCTCCGAGCATAAGCGCATCTATGTCTTCTCTTCCCATGCCATGAAATGAATGTGATGCAGCGGAAGCAGTTCGCATGGCAGGAGCAGCAACTATTTCTTCAACGCTCGTCTCATACATACGCCCTTTGAAATCACAGTAACTGCATCCCTTTCCGTGACATTTCCTGCATGGCCACTTTGTCTGTGGGATGCCCCTGGCCAGCTTAGTATACCTCCCGTAGATGAAGAGCGGTGCCGGTTCCAGTTCGAATGCCAGGAAGGCAATATCTATAATGATCAGCATGTCCGGGTTCTCCAGCCGTGCCTCCTTACCAGTGGCCGATGCAATGAGCAGCCCGATGCGTCTGTTTATATCGACCTTTATCGATCGAGCAGGAACTATGCCGAAATCAGCGGCCACTTCCTGCTCCCTCGCGAGAAGACCGAATTCCACTTTAGTGCCGACCCAGAATGTGCTGAACTCCCACGCGGAGAGTTCAGCAAGCGGCAGCCTGGAAGCCGGTTCAAGCCTCTTGAGCAGCCCGCCACACACGGTGCAGCTGTCATCGTCTTCTGGCACGAGGCGGTAACCAGACGGAAGTGTCAATGCTGCATGCTCCTTCTCGTCCGACCGAATTCCAACAATCCTCAGGGCACACGCATCACAGATGCATCTTTCAGGATTCGGATCACCTGTCTTGACCCTTCCAATCGTCTGATTGAACGGAGGCGCGATCCTGCTGCTTCCCCTTTCCAGGTTCACTCACTCTCCCGCCATTCAGGCTCCCTGGAATAGGCCAGCTCTTTGATCTTCAATTCTCGTCTCCTGCCCTCGAGAAAATGAAAAACAGCTGAATGCTCGCTTCCCCTGAGCAGCATATCTATTCCCGATTTCGCAAGTTGGAGTTCCAGCTGATCGCCTATAATTCCTACCGTATCGCCGTGAACTGAGATCATCGTTTCGGTGAGATTCTCAATCATTTTTCTAGCCCTGCCATCCTTGCCTATGACTCTGCCTCTCATCCGCTGCAGCCTTTTCTTGCCGCCGCCGGCGTAATCTGATATGTCGACAATGTCGAAGAATATGTCTTCGCCAAGAAGACGTTCGGCTCTTTCGGGCGAAAAACCCCTTGATATTGCAGTCACGTATGACGATACTTTGAGTTCCATCACCGGATCCCTCGCAGCGCTGCCATCAACCTCCACATAGCCTTCCCCTGAGTCAATGTTGATTCGGACCCCCGTTTCCGACTCGATCCTCTTTTTCAACGCACCCTGTTTTCCAAGCAATACCCCTATACGCTCCTGCGGTACCCTAAGATACTGCAATTCTCTCACCGCCTGCCAGGCTGCGCATGATATCCTCCACCGCAATCACCTTCACATCCTTTGATCTGAAAAATCTGTTTATGTTGTCAACATCCCTTTTCAGATATTTCATGCACTCCGGGTGCCTTGTGGTGATGCCCTGACTGCAATCTATGACGTATGTACGCCCGTCAAAAACCATGACATTATATTGACTGAGATCGCAGTGAACAAGTTTCGCGTCCATGAATGCCCCTGAAACGAAGCTGAGCAATTCAGCGTAAAATATCTTTGCTTCATCTGAGGTTAAAGCATAATCCTTCAACAGGGGCGCAGGCCCGCTCTCATTCCCCAGGTAGGACATGACGAGGACGTTTCCACGATGAGCGACAGGGAACGGCACGAACAGGCCAGTGCTGTTGAGTCTCGACAGATTGACGAATTCTCGGTCCACCCAGGCGGTTATGGTTTTGCCAAAGTTGCCGGTTATCCCGCGGAATCGTTCATCGCCGGCGATATATGTTGACAGAGATCTGAAAGTTGCATTTGATATCCTGTACACTTTCATTGCAAGAGCCGAGCCGTTGGGTGCCGTGCACTTGAAAACACCGCCTTCCTTCCCGGTGGCTACTGGAAAGTCGACCGTATTGATGATGCCTGCCTTCATGAGCGAATAAATGTGCATGAGAGTACGGCTGTCGAAGAACTGATCGTAGACTTTTCTATCATCCGCTCCCTTGATACGCTTCTTGAGCGGTTCGAGCATCCTTTCGTACCTGTCTTCCTTGGCATTTACCATTGTCTCTGCACCCGGTTCGGACAGCGGCATCGCTTCCGGCAAACAGCCTATGCCGTCACCCGATGCCGCGTATGCCACATTGAAGAAAGACAGCCTCTTATAAGCATCATGTGAAAATGTTGATGCCGGATGGTATGAGATTCCTTCTGCTTAGATACGACGACTGAGTCTTGGTGTAACGGTACAGTATATCTGCTTTATCTTCCTGGAAATCCCACGGTTTGACTATGACCAGATCTCCTTCACGGATCCACATCTTCTTCTTGATCTTGCCGGGAATGCGTCCCATCCTTGCTTTTCCGTCGGCACACTGGACCTTTATCCGGGAACCTCCGAGTAGCTGATCGGCTACGGCCAGCATTTCGCCCTGCTTCCTCCTGGGAAGCGGGACACGCATATAATTGTCGGTGCCCTCCTCGCCCTCAACCACCGACTCCGCTCTGCTCTCGAATCTCGCCTGTCTTTCTCTGTTACTTTTAATGCTCAAATATTATCTCCGCTTTTCTGTTCGTCATTTTTAAGTAAGAGGGATACGATTAAAAAGGTTGTGCTTAAAAACAGGTCGTCACATTCGAAAAGAGCCGGCAACGAAGCAACGGGACGCATATTCGGCTGGGAAATAGAAACGGGATGAGAGTACAAATTGAAGGGCCAAAACGTTTATGGCCTGCCCTTTCAGCGCCGATTTTCCGTTTTTCCTTGCGGCCTTCATGCCATTGGACCGAATTCTGAACAGTGGATCAGAGCGTCAATGAACAGGCGCGGAGTCCGGTTCAAATCAGGCGCACGAGAAAATTCCGTATCGCGACACGCGTCTTGATTAAATACGCGAGTGCTGTTTGCTGGCTCATGCAGAAAATCAGGGGGATTCTGTGTATATGTGTGGTAATGTTCATGATCGCATCCCTGGTCCCTGCGTACGCACAACCGGGAAGTCACCAGGCCACAATGGAGGAAAGGATGGCACCCGCCGCCTCAACAACGGGAGCTTTCGCCCTTGTGTCGACATTTGCAAGGGGAACGACATACGGCAGCTATGGCTGGAATCTGCTGTCTGGAAGTGCCAGGCTTACCGACAGGCCAAATTATTATGGTGAAAATGTACTGAAAGTGAAATCAGGCAGTCTGCTCTCCGATTCAAAAGGAGTCGTTCAGGGTGACCAGCTTATTTCATTCCAGGTCGCCATCTATGCGGGCAATGGAATGGCTATGTTCGGTATTCAAGGCGCTTCAGGCAGTCAGGTAGCCGCCGTCGGGGTGAGCGGGACAGTTGTTTATGCAGGCCAGAGTTTCAACAGCCTCCGACCGGTGGCTGCGCCGATACCCCAGTCTGTATATCCTGACGGATGGGTATACGTTACGGCAATCGTTCTCAACACGAGCACGCCAACGTCGTATTCCTGGACAATGCAGTTGTTCGTTGATGGCTCAAGCTCGTACTTCTTTAACCTGAGCACTCCTGCCGCATACAGTTACACCGGCATAGAAATCGCAGTCGCAGGTTCGACTACATCATCGTCATACTTCACCGACATCGTCCTGACTAGCTACGAGATTCCCATAAACATACCGGGATACAACCCCATGGAAGGCTACGGGCAAGGGTCTGGCCTTCTGGTCAACATTCTGCCGGCCTTCACCGTTCTTCGTGCTAACATGGTTCTGAACAGCTGGAATGTGCCTGAAACAGGTGTGCTCAGCTTCCAGATTAACGCAATGAACTATTACGGCACCACGCGCTCCAGCTGCGTGGGTTTCTTCCAGCTGGGTGTCGATATCAATCCGAACGGATACATCTCTCCGTGGTATGTCCCGGGCGTCAACTGCATAGCTCACTACTTCCTTAACTCCAGCAATCCAAGCATCCAGCCGGGCTTTCCGACACCGGCAGGATCAGTGCTGACACTCAGCATCATAGACCAGCCGTCAAACAACAGCCTCTTTTTCCAGATTATCGACCAGAATGCTCCTGCCCAATACAAGTACTGGAATGCAACGATACCATACAACGGCACGGCGTTCTACAGCACGTATACGCAGCTTGAATTCCAGCCTTTCTCGAGCTATCCGATAAGCGACTACTACTTCAACGGAAGCCTTTACAACATCGAGTACGGAAGCACCGCTTCGTTGATACCGCTGAATGCAAGCTACATGATTCCGTTCATACTGAACGCTCCGCCGACTTGGAGTTTCGCATACTACAGCGACAGCACAGCAGGATACGTGCAGACGGGCTGAGCGAGGATCATCCGGCAAACCTTTTTCATCCGGTTTTTACGGTCTTGACTCATATGCGCCCTGTGGACGTTAGATGAGGCAGAATCGCGGAAACTCATTTCCGCTTTCTGGAGGAGAGCGCTATCGCCGACAGAAGCATGCCGCCTCCTCCAATTGTGTAAACGGTAACAGGCTCCGAGAGCAGTACTGTTCCGCCAATCACGCTTACAACCGGCACGAGATAGAGCTGTATCGAAAGCCTTGAGATGAGGCCACGGTCAAGCAGCATATAGAACAGCATATAGCCTACTACCGAGCTTAGCAAAGAAAGGTACAGTATAGCCATCCATCCAGCGGGCGGCATCGCCTGCACATGACTGAAGAAACTTGACGACAGAAGAGGAAGAAGCATGGCAGTTCCGGCAATGCCTGTCCATATCGTCAGCGGCCTGGCGCCGTACTTCGTTACAAGCGGTTTCGACAGAAGTGCATATACGGCAAATGAAAGCGCCGATCCTACCGCTTCCATCACCCCTATGATTGAATCGCTTCCGCCGCCTTCAGCTCCAAATGAGAGTATAAGAGCGCCCGAAAAGGCGAGTACCATTGCAAGCACCACTTCACGTCTGCGTTCTTCTCCGGTGAAGACATAGGAGAGGATGATCAGGAACACAGGACCCAGGGCAACAAGGAGGCCCGCGAGACCTGCGGATATTATTTTCTCCGAGAAATTCAGGGCGAGATTGTAACACACCACTAGAGTGAAGGCGACTATCAGGAATCTTGGAAGATCCCTGATGTTGAATCTTGTCTTCAGCCTGCCCGCCACAGGAGCGAGTGCGATAAATGCGGCACATGCTATAAGCCACCTCAGAAGCGTCATGTTCACCGGCGAAAGGTAGGTTTCCATCACTTTCAGCGCCACAAATGCCATTCCCCAGATTATACCCAGCAGAACGAGAAGAGAATACGCCTCGATTCTTTGCTTTCTGCCTGTCCGCGCCGTCCGAGCCGTAACAGCGGACGGCACCGTCAATTTCGCCTCCGCAGACAACCTAACCAGGGCTCCTTCGGTCACGTTCGTGCTCAAGCAGATAGCTCTTCCTTTCCGGACCGAGGGCATATCCCCCAATCTGCCCGTCTTTCCTTACGACCCTATGGCACGGAACGATGAGTGGAACCGGATTCGCCGCGCATGCGTTTGCAACCGCCCTGTGAGCGAGAGGCATGCCTATCATTTCCGCCACGTCGCTGTATGTTCGCGTCTCACCGTATGGTATGGTGAGCAGGGCAGCCCATACCCTCCGCTGGAAGTCCGTTCCTCCAATATCAACAGGCAAGTTCAGCAACTGACCATCGAAATAATCGAGAACAGCATTCAGGCGGTCCCTCACCTTCTCTGATCTGGTGACTTCTGCCTTCGGATATTCGTTGCGAAGTGTTGAAATCAACTGCTGCTCGCCGTCTGCTATGCTGACTGCACATATCCCGTGCTCTGTCTCCGCGACGAGCAGACGACCGAGTCTGCACTTTGCCGTCATATAGCGTATATGGACCCCCTCTCCTCCTTTCCTGTAGCATGACGGCGTCATGCCAAGCTTCGAAGTCGAATCGACATAAAGCCAGCTCTGAGAGTTATATCCTGACTTGTATATGGCAGCGGGAATCGGTTCTCCGTTTTTGAGATGCTTCTTCAGCAGGACTATGCGGCACTCCTCGATATATTTCCTTGGAGAGATGCCCATAATCTCCTTGAACATCTTCTGTATGGTGAACGGGCTCAATTTGAAATGCTTGCCCAGACTCGACAGAGACATCTCTGACGAAGCGTTCCTGCGAATATAATCGCACAATTTTTCAACCGTTTCACTCTTGTTCATCAATCAGCCCGCACCGCCCGTAAGTCGTTCCAAGCACAGCGCAGCACGCGACGAATCTCCGCACACATTTCTGCCGTAACAGTACATATTTCACATCCCCCAGCAATGCCCATATCATAGTTGTTTTGTCTGAATCTTGCTCCGCGGCCTGACGCAATCGGCGACCGGAAATGCGCAACTGAATAATCAATGTGATAACCAGATAGCATCCATTTTAACACGGACTGATCGATGGAAACGCCATGGCAAACCAAATAGCCTCCCCGAGATATTACTGCGCGACCTGTGGCACCGCCGAGGACCGTGGTACGACATACTGCCATGCCTGTGGATCCACCAGGTTTGTCGATTATCCACCCGCACGAATACGGCGACCGACTGGCGTCACGATCCTTGGAATACTCCAGGTACTTGCCGGAGCGGGATCGCTGATATTCTCATCGGCCATAGCGACGTTGCTTTCTGTCACGCCGTTTGGTGTGCTGGGTCTCGGCCTCATAGCCATTTCGCTGCTGGAAATAATATTCGGCGCTGCGCTGCTGACAGGGAGAAACTGGGCTCGCATACTGGTCATGATTCTCGCGGTGCTTGAACTCATCTCCTTCCCGCTCGGAACCGTCATAGGCATAGTGCTGCTCATATACCTGACAAGACCGCGCGTTGTGGCCTATTTCAAGCAGGCGGCATGAGCTGAAGCTTATTTACCCGCCCGGGACGAGAATCGCACGATGTCCATGTGGTTGCGTACAACCTTGCGCGCAGATGTACCTGCCGTATTGATGAACTTGAGTTCCGACCATGCATTGGTCGGCAGCAGGCGGCTCCCGCTGATTGTGCCGTTGAATATGAGATGGATGTCCCAGTGTTCCGGTCCCTCCGGCTTGAGTGAAGAACGATATGTCTCAGAAACAACGATTGGTTCCCTGAGTTTGAGTCCTGGCATTCCAAGCTGCTCGTCCAATATTCTTTCTGCAGCATCAGCCGGTGATTCGTGGACAATCAGGTGGGATGACGGCAGCATCCATCCGTCCTTGAACAATTCCACCCTCTTTTCGTCGAGTGCACCAATATTCTTCCAGTCTGCCGACGGATTGATTTTTCCGAAGAGCACATTCTTCTGTTTGCCGCGCTGTCTGATCACAACAAACACAGATATGCAGAACCCACCTTCTGGTATGTCCCTAGTGAGCACTGGATCATCCTTTACATCGCCGACAGTAGTAGACGCACCGCGGTTGAATCTGCAGAATTTTCTGTCTTTTGCCATGCAGGGGCAATTGTTTCCATGCATATATCGGCATTTGCCATATGAGAGGGAGCGGGCGCACCGATACGTGCTGCGAATGGACGTTCCCGATGAGGCGTCCTCCCCGGAGAACGCGACGGAGGAAGGATTACTCATATATATCTTGCCTGACTGTTGATGTTCCGTGGCAAAGACAGTCTGCGCTCATTGCGGTTACAAGAACAAGGGCTCGGTTGCAATTTGTTCCAATTGCGGTTACTATCTTCTCGACAGTCAGCTCGGGATATCGTCTTCCCTGCATTCCAGCAGCGTATCGGCACGCAATACGCAAACGACTGCGTATTCTCCGCCGGCCGGTACGTCTGCAGCAGAGGCGCTTTCGGGCTCGACAATCGAGATAAAAAGCAAGAAGGGATTGCACAGATGGTTGCCCACAATTGTATCGTTCGGCCCGTTCGCAGCTTTCGTACTGCTCGAGTACTTCGCCAAACTGCCTCCAATATATTTTATCCCGTTCCTCTTCGCGATAATGTTCCTGTCACCGATTGCAAGAAGAAATGCGATCGGAATTCGATTTTTCGCGAAGGGTTTCGGCGTGCGGAATGCGGGAAGAAATGAAGTTTTCTATTATAGCAACATAGAAAGCGTCAAGACTTCGACGATGCCTTCCGGTATGCAGTCGTTGAGCATGTCTTTAGCAGGAGCAAGCGCACCTGTCACGCTGGTGTTCGATTCCATGAACACATTCAGGATGACGGTGATGCAGCTGCGAAGAAGAAGGATAGAAATTACTGCAGAATAGGATTCTGCAGACAGGGCGCGGAAAGTAGTTGTATCCCTGCACGTCAATTCAGCGTTGTTTCCCTTCGGTCCGAAACCATCATGCTGAGAGTTCCTATCCGTGCACGGCAGAGAATCCCGGTTTGCCATCAAAGAGATAGAGGTTTTCCGTCTTGATGTTATCAAAACCCGCCTCTATTACACGCCTGAGCAGTTCTATCACCTGGATGGGTTGAACTGCTTCCTCTCCGTTTCCTGTAAACCTGCACCGCCAGTGATCCGTACAGAATGTTTCCGGCAATCCGTTCGGCCAGACCTTTATGCCACGATTCGTTATGATCTGCAGATGCAGAGGGCCGCCCGATATCTGACTGAGAGCTGTGCCGAGATCGTCCGGAGAGCCACGTTCCCAATCCAGAAATACATCGACACCTACCAGACGCTTCTCAGGCTTATTGTCCCGGTTCCCTGCCTGCCACAGATGCATGGACTGCGATGTGGCATAGGTTGCTGGCTTAAGCGTCACGGGCACTTCTCCCAGACGACTTATCACGGCCTCGGCAAATTCACTTGTACCGACCTTCTGTCTGCTGACACCTTCGGTGAATATGTCATAAGTGTGAATGCCATCCTCGATCGTCTTCAGCCATGCATTGTACACACGTGCTGCAACGTCCGGCTGACCGATGTGAGCCAGCATCATGACTCCAGCGAGCAGCAATCCTGACGGATTCGCAACATTCTGTCCGGCACGTCGTGGTGCAGAGCCGTGAATGGCCTCAAACATTGCGCACTGCTCTCCAATATTGGCAGAACCGGCCAGCCCGACAGATCCTGCGATTTGCGCAGCCACGTCCGACAGTATGTCGCCGTACAGATTCGGCATGACGATCACGTCAAAGTTTTCCGGACCGTCAGCAAGCTTGGCAGCACCGATATCGACAATCCACGTTTCATTCTTGATATCGGGATACTCGACGGCAATTTCGTCGAACACCTTGTGAAAAAGTCCGTCGGTAAGCTTCATGATGTTGTCCTTGACAAAACAAGTGACTTTTTTGCGCCCGTTAGCACGGGCATACTCAAACGCGTAACGAATAACCTTCTCTGACCCCGGTCTTGTTATGAGCTTGAGACACTGATACACCTGACTCGTCTGCCTGTGTTCAATCCCGCCATACAGGTCCTCTTCGTTTTCGCGAATAATGACAACATCCATTGTCGGATGCCTGGTTTGGACAAATGGGTGATAAGACACGCACGGGCGAACGTTTGCGTACAATCCCAGAGCCTTCCTCATAGTGACGTTAAGGCTTTTGTACCCACCTCCCTGTGGAGTGGTTATCGGTGCCTTGAGAAATACCTTGGTGCGTCGCAGAGAATCCCATACACTTGGCTCTATTCCTGTTTCCACGCCACGCAGGTACACCTTTTCACCAATCTCAACAATCTCGGTTTCGATGTTCGCGCCGGCAGCTTGAATCACATCCAGTGTTGCCTTCATTATTTCCGGGCCAATGCCGTCCCCATATGCTACTGAGATCGAAGTTCGTTGCGTCATGTTATCATTCTTCATTCAGCTTGCTCGCCTGTTAAACTCCTTCTTCTTCATGAAACCTTGTCTGCCAAAGAGATGCACGAGCCAAAGACCACAGATGAACGATTCCACTCCATGGAGAGGACGCAGAGTTGCATGCGTCCCGGCACACAACTCCTGATTCCTGCGACATAATGCCTTTCCATTTTCTCGGACTTTTGATACAGGAGCGCGGAACTATCCTAAGTAATGAACGTCTACGGCGAGGTCGGAAAACTTTACAAGCTGAATACTCCCAGGAGGGGTGGAATTGTGGCTAAGAACGGCATACTGCCTTTTCTCCTCTTTGCTCTACAGCAGGTGAAAAGATTAAGACATGATTTGGTGCAACAATCAGTGATCTTGTTTGGTCGGGCATGAGGTCGAGTTCCAGTTGCATTCTCTTCAGATTGATGTGTGCTAACAGAAAGGTTACAAACAGCGAGCGGGTCATGAACATTGAACGGCAGCAGTCAACCGTGAATCGGCCCGAGTGCGTTGCCGGTATCCGGGTCAGGATTTCTTACCATCATGCACGTCGGATTCACAATCTACGCCCACGGGTTCCATGTGTATGGTGAGATTGCAGTTCTGAAGCACAGCCATCAATTCCGCTTCTATTCTGTCGGATATGTCATGGGCCTCAAGCAATGTGATCGAGAGCGGGAACGTAAGATGAAAATCAACAAACCGTACGTTGCCTGCCTTTCTGGTTCGCAGCATGTGGTAACCGCATGTATCAGAATATCGCAGCAGAATTTCCCTGATACGTTCCTCCTCGGAGTCAGATATTTTAACATCCACAAGCGGTCCGCCGGACTCGCGCAGCAATGACAGGCCGGAGAAGCCCATTATTATCGCGATCATAAATGCAGTAGCTGTATCAAAAAAGATGTTGCCGGTCAGTTGAACCAGGAGGAGTGCGACGATTACGCCGACAGATGCCAGCGCATCTGTCGCGATATGAGCATAGTCCACCCTCAGCGCTATTGAATCAGCTCTCTTCGATGCGTTGCGTACCGGCAAGGCGACAGAGAAATCCACCACGGCGGACACAATCATGACCGCGATGGCAATCCACATATCGGTTATTCGGTAACCCACGGCTATCCGCCCCAGAGCCTCTGCTACAATAACGACGCCGGCACCAAGCAACAGAATAGATTCGAAGACACCCGAGACATTTTCAAACTTTTGGTGCCCGAATCTGTGGTGGAAGTCTGCGGGTTTCGATGCAGCGCGGACAGAAACAGCAGTCGAAAGAGATGCAGCAACATCGGTGAATGAATGAATTCCATCGCTGAATACTGCCGCGGAGCCGGTCATGATCCCCACAGCAATCTTGGAAACCGAGAGCGCACTGTTGCTTATCAGTGACAGGGTGGCGGCTCTGTTTTTTTCCAAACCGGTTACCAGGTTTAAGAGTGATGTGCTCCGTCTTAAAAGCTCTGCGCACAAATTCAATTTTTACAGCCATATGTCACTATTCAAGTGGCTCAACCGACAGCCCAGGGTTCAGAATCCTTCAGAAAACGTCGAGCGCGATAACACGCGCCATTGAGCCGCTGGCGTTCTGAAGTTTCAGCGGCAGTGCGGCTATCAGATATTTTTTGCCTTCGGTGAGCGCCTCCAGATTCGTAAGGTCTTCCAGGAATACCTTTCCCCTTGACAGGAGAGCCCTGTGGACATCGAACTTTGAATGCGCGAATGGGTCCATGCTAAGCGTGTCGATTCCAAGAACGTTGATGCCGTGATCTACGATAAACTCGACTGTGTCGAGCGAGAGGCCCGGGAAATCATACAAAAATTCCTTTGTGAAACCCCTCTTTTTGCTCCATCCTGTGTTGAAAAGAATCGTCCTTCCGTCATACTCAGGCTTCCATTTGGCCCTCATATCAGATACGGTTATCTCCGTGCCTTTCGGGGTGAACTTCAGGCAATAGCCCTCGCTCACCAGCGTCTTGAGTTCTATCTTATCCACTGTTTTTCCCTTTTCATCAAAATGATAAGGCGCGTCTACATGTGTGCCTGTATGCGTGCCCGCGGAAATCGTTTCGAAATTGTAACCATCTCTGCTCAAGACTCCGACCGGCGAGATTACAGGCAATGGAGAGGTGGGCCATATAGGCATGTGCGTGCGAACTTCATTTGTAAGGTCAACGATGCCCTTTATTTCCATGTTGTAGAGTATGCCTGATTAGATAATTGTTGGTTTCGTTGGCAATCTCCCCGACTGAGCTCCGTTCATAATCGCTCAGACGATAACCTGTTTGTTTTAGGTGTATTATCCTGGAAGCCTTAGATCGACCAGAATTATGACCGCCATTATCCGCCATCAATCTGATTGAAGCCTTATACCGGTGTCTCTTCATAAGGATGTTGCGCAGGGTATGCTACTTTCAGAATGTGCAGAAACAACCGCCGAAAGGTTCTTCAGAATCGCGCTGGGACTGCCGTCCGCCGTCATCCGCCAGACTGTTGCAATGAGTAGAGCACCGACGCTTAACATCTGGTTGAGTTCATATTAAAAAGTCCACCTCTCATCGCATCGCTGATACTGCACGTCTAAATCTGGTCGGCATCCACTCTCTTTACCCGTGCAGGCAACACCATCTGGACAGTATCTCAAGGAAAGTATGCTGTATTGTCCCGAACATGTCCCACCCTGTCCGGCACACTCGAAGATTGGCCAATTTATTAGTATGGTCACAATTATGAGTTTGCGGGAACAGCATGGCACGCATTGCAAATAATCTTTCTCTTGACATAATTGAGGAAACGTCCAGGAAAGCCAGAGCGAACAACGGCTCGATACCCATAGAGAAAGAGGTCGTCGGTACATTCAGCCTCATCGGAAGTCCGATGTTCACAGCCACGCTCCACACAGATTACTCTGATTTTTTGGTCAGCTGTGACGAGCCTTCACCGCTGGGAGGAAAGGGCGTCAGACCCTCACCTCTTGCCTACATGCTGTATGGCGTGCTTGCATGCTATACATCCACGCTAGCAATACAGTGTGCCGTGGACGGAATCGAACTCAAAGAACTGAAGGTTAAAGGCACACTGTCGTATGATATCGGACCGATTGTGGTCGAAAACGACATACCCATCATTAAGAAACTCAAGATAGAAGTCATCGCCGACAGGGACATAAGAACGCAGGTGTCGGCCGCAAGAAAGAGATGCCCGGCAGTGTTTGCGGTCGAACATCCGATTGAGACGGAGATTCTCGAGGTCTGATCATAAATCCTACTTTCTCATGTATGCGTCGTCCCCGTTTATCCAGTCCAGCCGTATAGGACTGAATATGTCCACGTCGTATGTGTCCTCGAGCGCAACAGCCGCATGCTCCACCATGGAAGGAATCTTGAGAACTTCATTTGCGATGACCGTCAGTTTCTTGCCATCTATCGTGAACTCCAAGGCACCGCTAATGATCCATGTAAGCTGCTCGCTTTCGTGTTTGTGTGCGGGGACCACTGCCCCCTTTTTGAGAAAAATCCTTGCCACCATTGCCTTTTCCCCGTAAACCATCTGCCTTGTTATCATGTCTGAGAGTGTGTCCTGCTTCACGCCATCCCAGGAGACTTTTTCCAGCTTAACAACCAAGCCCATACCACCGTTCTGTAACAACTTGATTCATCATAACATCAAAACGGAAATTTAATTATTCCCCTGTCGATCTGAATGTTTGCTCCTGTGATGTCTGAAGATTCTTTAGAGCCTATAAATGCCATCTGCTGTCCCAGATCCTCCGGCTCACCGAAACGCTTCATATGAATGCTTTGCCTGATTGTGGCTCACTGTAGATACTATTGCATTCTTACCAGAAATTCCGCTCATTACTAATCATCTGCATCCGAACGCGTGACTTACTCCCAGGTTGACGATGAAAATTCGCCATAAAATCGGAACATTAGTGCCACCATTACGGGTTATGCGAACACCGAGCTCCATACGCATTTCAGGGTTCGGTTCCGTCACCGCCCATGCTTGACAGTAGAAGCATATTGGGCCATAAAGCGTTTCAGTTTCAACACTTTTTCCTAAATAGAGCAGATTCGCAGCTCACAATATTAAAAAAGCTGTAAAGTTACAAGGATAACAGATAACGTGGTAGCATACCCCTCAGACCTACATCGTAAAGCTGCGGAAAAATTCGTCGAATTGTTCAGCGTAAATCAGCATGTGGAATCAATTTTGTTAGTTGGTTCCTGTGCCAGAGGCAGAGCCACCACAGATTCGTGCGTCGATATAACAATCCTGCTAGATGACATGGCACATGCTTCGCATCTTGAAAAGGAAGTAGGAGAAGCCTGCATGAATGTGCGTGAATTAAAAGAACTGGAAGGTGCGGGCAGATTTTCACACCTTGACCTTAACTTAACCGACGGCAAGTTACTGCCGGTGAAACGCGGCTGGACATCAGGTCCTGACAATTTTGAACTGGAGATAGGAAACACATTTGTTTATTCACATCTCCTTTATGACAGGCGCGGCAGATTCGAGGCATTGGGCAACGTCTTTCTGCCCTACTACGACGAAACACTCAGAAAGCGTAGACTTGCGGAAGTGAAACGATATATGTTCAACAATCTGGAGCATATCCCTCTCTATGAGGGGAGAGGATTACACTTTCAGTGCCTCGAAAGGCTTCTTAACGCGTCAAGGGAGTATCTACAGGCTCTGTTCATAAGCAGAAAAACTTATCCCATCGCATATGACAAATGGATTAAAGAGCAGATGGTTGAAATCCTTGACATGCCTGAAGCATATATCGAACTGACTTCGTTATTTCAGATAGGCAATTTGGAGAGCGATGAGCTGGTCCAAAAGGCAACGTTGCTCCGTTCAATGGCCGAACGAGACATATTGCAGTAGAGATGCGGCATGACTGACGGGGCGTATTTGCGTATCAATTCTTGAAAAAGATATGAAAAAGCATAGATTATTCTATTTCCAGTACCTATGTCCTGATGCGGGATAACAGAGCGTGCGACATCGACGCGCACGTGCCCTGTGCGCCGTGGTCGGGGGTACAGTCCCTGAAGATAATCAAGGAGCGGTTCAAATGGCAGTTTGTGAATTGTGCGGAAATGAAGTTGGTAAGGTTGTCAGAGCAAGAGTTGAGAACGCAACCATGCTGCTCGGACCGGAGTGCATGAGATTCGGCAAACTGGTGGAAACACCCACACGTAGAAATCAAATCGTTAGTTCCACATCTAAGTCATACAGGACAGTTTCTATCAGCCCTGCGGCAGGCTCATTGAAACCCAAAACGGCAAAAAAAGATGAACCGGATCCGCTCAGCGAGGGCGCCGGCGAACTTGCGAGAGACTATTCAAAAAGGATACTGGGAGCGAGAACTGCCATGGGACTGAATCAGGAGGAACTTGCGGCAAAGCTGAACGAGAAGCGAAGCGTGATAAGGGAGTTGGAATCGGGCAAACTGACACCGAGTGATGCACTCGTGAGAAAGCTGGAGAAACAGTTGAAGATCAAGCTCATCGAGAATGCCAAATTTGATTACAAACTGCCCGCGGCAAAGAAGAGAGAGTTGACACTCGGCGATTTTCTCGAACAATGAGTTAACAGGGCGATCGGAACGTAATCACTGCTTTGCATGTCCGTAGTTACGGCGCATCTCATCCAGCGCGAGTTCCGCATACTCGGACATGTCGAGATGTTCCTTCAGGCCCACAAGCACTGCTGCAGCGGCTGTTTCCAGATTCAATTCCTTGCGCACTCGGTTGACTCTCGCCATAGCCTCACTCTTGCTCAGCCTGAGACTGGATGCAATGGCCTCAACAATTTCAGCGGCAGCGTCTCCTGGTTCCTCTGCGATGGTTAGCGGAGGTGTGATGACCTGCTTTATATCCTTTGAATTGATGTCAAAAGAAGGGCATATTCCGCCTTCCTTCTGCAGTATGAGTCCTGCCCGCTTCGCGTTTCGGAGAAAAACCGCAGCCCTGTCTGGCGGGAACCATCGCAGCTCCATCGATGCGGCAAAAACAAATTCCTCCTCGGTGATAGTCTTTTTGCCTTTTCTTCTGAAAATTGCAGAAACGGCAGTCTTCAGGGCCTGAATATCAGCCATCTTTATCCTCCAGCTCACTGATAGATGCTATACGTCCCTGCACTTTAGTCATTAGAGCCGGGAACTCTCTTGAAAGTTGAGACAGCGAGTCTATCGACTCGCCCGTTCTAATCCAGAGATTCATATCTGCTTTGCCTATGAACTCACTTAAACCCTCAATCTTGTCAGGTGAAAGTATGAAACCCGAATAACCCATATTAAAAAGATCGCGCATTCTGAAAAGGGACTGTTCCGAAAAACCCGCATCCTTCACCCCATCGGTATGTTCAAAATCAGCATCTATAACAACGCTATCAGTTATTCTGATTGCCGTTTCGAACTCCGCCATTGTGAAATGGCCACGGCCGACAACTATCTCTTCAGCCCCAGCGACAATGGGGTCGATTAAATTATCGGCGCGTCTGAAACCGCCTTCATACCACACCGTTATTTCTGCTGAAAGATCCTGAATCATATCTAGCTGATGCTTATTGCGGCGTCTTCCATCCATATCGTGAATCAATATTTTATCGCCCGTGCCATGCAATGAATCGACAACGTCGAAAGGGTCTATACGCTCCCCATCTGTAATAACGTAGCCGCCGGAAACGTCAACTTCTATGATTCGCTGCCCGCTCATTCGGAAGTGGAGATGCAAGTGGTAATAAATATCTTGCATTGAGACCCCTGTATGCAATAGAGCTCTGCCGTTGCTCAGAAATTTGCCACCCTTTACACGGTCATATTGACTTGGCGGCATGCGCGCGGAATCTCTGAAGCACCAATTGCCTGCACGCAAAGAATCCTTGAACCATCAAAGATGTGATTCGGTAGCTCGCGTGAAAGCGGAAGCAGAGAGGTCGTGATTGGATGGAAGATGCGGCAGACCTGAAAGCTGATAGAAAAGTATATATAGAAATGCAAACATAAGCAGTTATAAACAGAGGCGATTAAAAGCATGATGGCAGGTCAAGGCAATCAGATACCGATTTTGATATTGAGAGAAGGAACGAAGAGAGAAAAGGGCAAGGACGCCCAGTCCAACAACATAAATGCAGCCATGGCAATTGCAAACGCAGTGAAGACGACACTCGGTCCGCGCGGCATGGACAAAATGCTCGTTGACGGCATGGGAGATGTCGTGATAACCAATGACGGTGTGACAATACTCAAGGAGATGGAAATCGAGCATCCGGCCGCAAAAATGATTGTTGAAGTCGCAAAGACACAGGATTCTGAATGCGGCGATGGAACCACAACGGCCGTAATTCTCGCAGGGGAACTGCTGAAGAACGCACAGCAGCTCATCTCATCCAACGTGCATCCAACTGTCGTCACAAGAGGATACAAAGACGCCGCGAACAGATGCATGGATTACCTTGACAGTGTGTCCATCAAAATTTCGCCAGGAGACAAAGAAACGCTCCAGGAAATAGCCGCCACAGCTATGAGTTCGAAGGGAGTTGCAGGTGTAAGGGAGCAGCTGGCAAAAATTGCAGTCGATGCGGTCACCAGCGTAGCGGAATTGGTCGACGGCAGTTATCACGTCGATGATGACGACATACAGCTTGTCAAGAAGCAGGGAGGGGGAATTGGAGACACGATGCTCCTTAACGGCATAATCATCGACAAGGAGCCGGTACACAGCGCTATGCCAAGAACCGTCAAGAATGCCAAAATTGCCGTTATTGACGCCGCCCTGGAAATAAAGAAAACAGAACTTGATTCCAAGATTGAGATCACGGATCCTTCACAGCTTCGCGGATTCCTGGACGAGGAAGAGGGGATGCTCAAGTCTATGGTTGAAAGCATAAAGAAAGCAGGAGCCAACACAGTGTTCTGTCAGAAGGGTATAGATGATATTGTTCAACACTTCCTTGCCAAAGAGGGCATATTCGCGGTGAGAAGGGTTAAGAAATCAGACATGGAGAAACTGGCCAAGGCCACCGGCGCGAATATTGTAACCAGATTGAACGACCTGAGTGCAAACGATCTGGGGCATGCGGCAACTGTCGAGGCGCGCAAGATACAGGATGATGAACTTACATTCGTCACAGGGTGCAAGAATCCCAAGTCCGTTTCAGTGCTGCTGAGAGGAGGGAGCGAGCACGTGGTTGATGAGCTGGAGAGATCGCTCATCGATGCCATCAGTGTAGTTGCCCTCGCAGTGGAGGACGGGAAAATGGTCGCCGGCGGAGGAGCAACAGCCATAGAACTTTCGCAGAAACTCAGTGATTATGCAACGTCTGTAGGAGGAAGAGAACAGATGGCCATTGAAGCTTTTGCAAATGCACTTGAAGTCATACCAACGGCCCTGGCAGAAAATGCAGGCATGGACACTATCGACATACTGATTGAGCTCAGGAGCAGCCACAAGGCGGGCAACAAGTATCACGGAGTGGATGTACTCAAAGGCAGGGTAGCTGACATGCGCAAGGAAAAGGTACTTGAGCCTCTGAGAGTGGGCAGACAGGCTATCCAGTCGGCCGCCGATGCGGCGTCGATGATACTGCGCATAGATGATGTAATATCTGTAAAATCTTCCGCACCAGGAGGAAAGACTCCTCCTGGCGGGTACGGCGAAGGTGGAGACGAGGACTGAGCGCAACAATCTTCAGGTCAGCAACGTGCCGTGGATGAACAGGGATTCCATAAAATTAATAACAGAGCAGGTGCAAACGGATTGCAAAGGCCGACACTGCGTTGAAGGTTGAAAACATGGAGAATGATTCGTCGGAAAGGGAGATCGCAGGCACAGATAACGGTGAGCGTAGCAAGAGCAACGCCGATGCGAAAGCACAAGTTGACGAGGTCGGAAGCGCGGAATCGGCAGAAATGCTCAGGACTGAAACAGAATTGCTGCGCAAGTCCCTCATAGAAAAGGAGACAACAATCAGGGACTACGAAAATTTGCTGAAGAAAATACAAGCTGACTTTGACAATTACAGAAAGCGCATCGAGCGGGAGCGTGAAGAGTACAGTAAACTCATCAATGAGCGTCTTGTAAAAAAACTCCTGAACGTTATCGATGACCTGGAGAGGGGACTCGGTGAAATGCACGGAAACGGTGGCAACGACGCATTCAGGGCAGGAATAGAAAAAATCAGGGAAAACACCATGCAGATACTGGTCGAGGAAGGCTTGAAAGAGATACCGACGAACAAGCTCTTCGATCCTTATTACCATGAGGCACTTGTCGTTCAGGAGAATTCCGAATACGGGGACAACGAGATAATGGAAGTGTACCAGAAAGGATATACACTGAACGGCAAGGTTGTCAGGCCAGCGAAGGTGCGGGTGTCGAGGAGAGTGGAGCGTAAACAGAGCGCAGAAGAGACGGACAGGAATGTTTGAATATCACAAGGTGAGAAAAATATGGCAAAAATCATTGGAATAGATCTGGGAACAAGCAATTCGGCAGCCGCAGTAATAGAAGGCGGTAGGCCGACGATTATACCGAGCGCGGAAGGAACCAGCATCGGCGGCAAGGCCTTTCCTTCAGTTGTCGCATTTACTAAGGACGGTGTGCTAATAGGCGAACCGGCAAGAAGGCAGGCCATCACCAATCCTGCTGGAACCATATTTGCTGCAAAGCGGAAAATGGGCTCGGATTACAAATACAGCATTGAAGGAAAGAATTACACGCCTCAGCAGATTTCCGCATTCATACTTCAGAAAATCAAGAGGGATGCCGAGGCATTCCTCGGCGGACCGGTCCAGAAGGCAGTAATAACCGTTCCTGCGTACTTCAACGATAACCAGAGGCAGGCGACCAAGGACGCAGGATCAATAGCAGGCCTGGAAGTCGTACGCATCATCAACGAACCGACGGCCGCGGCACTCGCGTACGGACTTGACAAATCAGACAAGGAGCAGAAAATACTCGTCTTTGATCTGGGCGGCGGAACGCTTGATGTCACCACCATGGAATTCGGGCAGGGTGTTTTTGAGGTCATATCGACGAGCGGCGATACGCAGCTCGGCGGAACAGACATGGACAAGGCAATCATAGACCATGTGGTTGGGACCTTCAAAAAGGAAAGCGGAATCGATCTTGTTAACGACAAGACGGCAATGGAGAGGATAAGAGAGGCGTGCGAAAAGGCAAAAGTGGAACTCTCCACCGTTCTGGAAACGGAGATCAATCTTCCATTCATAGCGCAGGACGCCAGCGGCCCCAGGCATCTGACGATGAAGCTCACGCGCGCAAAGCTTGAGGATCTTATCAGACCCATTATAGAAAGATGCAGGGCGCCGATAAATCAGGCACTGAGTGACGCGAAAGTCAGTGCTTCCAACATAGACAAGATCATACTGGTGGGCGGTCCAACAAGGATGCCGATCGTGCAGAAATTCGTCGAAGACATACTCGGCAGCAAGATCGTGAGGGGCGTGGACCCGATGGAATGTGTTGCGATGGGCGCTTCAATACAAGGAGGAGTGCTGGAGGGGACTGTGAAAGACATACTGCTCCTGGATGTGACTCCGCTGTCGCTTGGCGTTGAAGTGCAGGGCGGCGTGTTCCACAAACTCATAGAGCGGAATACAACAATACCGACAAAGAAGGCAGAGACATTTACGACTGCGGCAGATGGCCAGACGAGCGTCGAGATACACGTGCTTCAGGGCGAAAGACCGATGGCGGCCAACAACGTCACGCTCGGTCAATTCAGCCTGATAGGCATTCCTCCGGCGCCGCGCGGTGTTCCGCAAATTGAAGTCGAGTTCGACATAGATGCAAACGGCATACTCCATGTAAGTGCCAGGGACAAGGGAACGGGGAAGGAGCAGAAGATAACCATCTCCGCAAGCAACAAGCTTTCAAAGGATGAAATTGACAAAATGATGAAGGAAGCGGAGCAGTTTGCAGAAGATGATCGTAAGGCAAAGGATAAGGCCGAAGTCAGGAACATGGCCGAGTCCCTATCCTACACCACAAAGAAGACTGTGGACGACCTGGGAGATAAACTCACTGCAGAGGACAAGGAAAAGATAGAGAACGTGAGGAAGGAACTGGAGGAACTGCTGAAAGGCGACGACACCGAGAAGCTGAAGCAGAAGACAGAGGAGCTGAGCAAGATGCTCTACGAAACGTCGTCAAAAGTTTATCAGAGTCAGGCGGCCAGTCAGCAGCCTCCGTCGGGTGAAGCAACCGCCACATCCGGTGATTCGCAGTCTGGCGCAGGCGGGAGCGATGGAAAGGACGGCGACGGTTACGTCGACGCAAACTACAAAATAGTGGATGACAAGTGAAAGATTTACCTGAGGTCTGCATCAGATGGCGAAGGACTACTATGCCGTGCTGGGCGTCGGCAAGGACGCTTCCCCCGACGATATAAAACGCGCGTACAGGAAACTGGCACAACAATATCACCCGGACGTCGCCAAGATTGACAGAAAGGAAGCCGAGGAGAAATTCAAGACAATATCCGAAGCCTATGAAGTTCTCATGGACCCCCAGAAGAGGAAAAATTATGACACGTACGGCAGCGAGGCAGTAAACTTCGGCGGTGGAGGCTTTGACTGGTCAAATTTCACACATTTCCAGGACATTGGTGACATCTTCAGCAATCTTGGTTTCGGCTTTGGCGGTGGCGGCTCCATCTTCGATGTTTTCTTTGGCTCGCAGAGGCAACGACGCGGTTCCTATGCAGAAACCGGTGCATCGCTTCAGTATGACCTGGACGTAACGCTCGAGGAAGTGAATACAGGGAGCAGCAGGACCATAGAGGTGCCAAGAGCAGTCCCCTGCACCGAGTGCAAAGGAACGGGAGCAGAGAAAGGCAATCTATCGACATGCCCGACGTGCAACGGCAAGGGTCAGATGACACACAGGCAGAGTTCTCTCGGCGGTAATTTTGTCACCGTCAGGACGTGCCAGACCTGCGGCGGCAGAGGCAAAGTGATAAGGGAGAGGTGTCGCGCCTGCAACGGAAAGGGAAAGACGCACACCCTTTCCAAAATCGAGGTGCAGATACCGCGCGGAGCTGAGGAAGGAACTCACCTCAGGATTGCAGGCGCTGGTGAGCCCGGAACCAATGGCGGGCCGCCCGGCGACCTTTACGTTGTGCTGAATGTTGCCGAGCATCCACACTTCAAGAGAGAGGGAGAGAATATCTTCTATACGGCAGAAATTCCGTTCACGCTTGCTGCACTTGGCGGTGAAATAGAGGTGCCGACAATCGGCAGCAAGGCAAAGATGCAGATTCCGCAGGGCACTCAGCCCGGAACGACGCTGAGGATGGCAGGGCTAGGCTTGCCGAGGATGCGTGGCAAGGGCAATGGTGACCTGTTTGTTTCTGTGAATGTCAGGATACCGAAAAAGCTCAGTTCTGAACAGAAGGAACTGTTGCGCAAGTTTGAAACCATCGATGAAAAGGGCAAAGGTTTTTTCTCGAAACTCAGGAACGTTTGAGCATGGAAAGCACGCGCTCCTCGGTGTATCCGAACGGAGAGAGCATTGTGGAAACGGCTCTTGCAACGAGTCTTGTGTAGTAATATGCGTCGTACAGCTCACCACCTGACAGGAACTGTTCTGGAATAATTCTGCTGCCGTTTCCGTCCGGGGCGACGACAAAACGCACGGTTTCTCCCGCATTCAGGTCAATGCCCCCTGCGCGGAGAGCTGCGAGTGCCAGCTTCTGCTCATTTTCAGTTCTGTACTCGACGATATTTTTCGACACCTTCTTCGTCATTATGAGCTCATCCACCGGATAGTTTCCGCGCCCGACGGATTTCACAATATCCTTTATACTGCTGATTCCCTCAGATGCTCTTGACAGGAAATCCTCAATGCCTGACGACCCGCGGAGTTTCTGCAACAGGATGTTCTGCGCAAAACGCACCACACCCGGTGTGTCGGAACGCCTCAACTCTATTCCCCTGAGTTTCATGCTGCCGTCTTCAAACTCACCGTAATATTTGTTCAAACTCCCTTCACCGTTTCCTTTGTTTTCGAGGAAGACGATCCATCTGTATCTGCCTTCCACGCAGAGCGTAATGCCGGTCTCCTCACTGACCCTCCGGGCAAAAGAGCCTATGTCGCCATCACCGCGGAGCCAGAGCGAATCCACTATTCCGTGCAGCACGCTGAAGTTCATTTCACCTGCAATATCGGCTGCCTTCAGGAGCATCTCTCTTCCGAACGCGTTTATCGATTCGTGGCACTCTATGCTGCCGAATTTAGCGTTCCTGTAGCCGGTATACCCGAACGAAGTGACGAGAACCCATTTCAGCGCATTGCTCCTCTCCCGCGATGCATGGCTACCAGATCTTCTGTAGCGGCGCCTGCGCGCCATCAGCATGCCTGCAACGGCAGGCACGATGCCCTTTCTGCTTCTGCAGAAATGGTAGCGGAGACCCGGCACACGTGCAGCCACATCCGCACAGCAGACGCAGTTGAGCGTGTCCACAGATATATTCTCCTTCTCCATAATGCCTGGATACAGCGACGAAAAATCTACGCCATACACATCGCTGTAGAAACCCGGGCGTGGCGTATATATGAAACCGCCCCTGTCCGAAACGATGAGCTCCGAAGCGCTCTTGAAATCTTCTGGTCTGTTCTTCTTCCACGGAACGGCCACACCTCTCTTCAGTGCCTCGGCTGTCTCCATGCTGCTTATTGCCGTGCCTGGAGAAAGTCTTGCCATCTGCTGCAGCCCTATGAGCGACAGGCGCGATATTTCCACCAGGCCGTTCATCCCGGATTCGAGAAAAAGGAAGGAGTTGTCTGCATCGATGTGTGCACGGCCTTTGAGCATGGAAGGCGATGGCCTGTACATCACGCGTCCGTACGTTGTGTAGCTCTTCGCGCCGTAGGAATCACGCAGCCCTTCTTCCCTTCCAAGCGTGAATGAATGCAGCGACAGGGCCGACGCTCTACGGTACATCTGCCTTATGAAATCATCGCCCCCTTCTGTGACTATTATGTCTGCAGATTTTTCTCTGAGTATCCGCACTGCCTCCATGAGCATATGCCGTTCATCGCCGCGCAATGCCGTATCGTCTACATCGATTCCGCTTATGCTCTGCGTGATGCCGCGTCCGCGCATCGTAGCACCCATTCTGCACACACTGAACTCCGGCAAGTCGTAATCCAGATCGCTTGCGGAATCCATGCAATATATGCGCCCTCCGCCGGATATCGAGACGCGGGCGAGCGGGAAAATGCCGGTGTCGATCATGAAACGCTGTTCATACGGTATGTCAACATCATAAAGCGTAAATGCCGAATGTGCCCCTGAAGCATATATGCGCTCCGCGAGTCTTTTCAGCAGCCCGAAATTGCATGAAGAAACTTTCAGCAGCCTAGATACACGCATGGACGGCGCGGTCCTCCTGCTTTCAAACAGCACGTCGGCACCTTCTGCGGCGATCTGTTTTGCAAGACGATCCAGGCCGGTCCCCTGGATATAGAAATATGGCCTGTATTCACACTCTATCTTCTTTGTCTCCTTTCCACTGACCCAGAGGACGATCCTGTTTCTTTCTGTATCTGCATAGCAGTCCAGTATATGCCCTTCCATCTGTTCCGCCACGTTCAGAAGCGGTGACCGTTTTTGAGTTCCTCTATGTCCTTTTCCTGCTCCATGAGAATGGAAAGCATCATGCCTTCCACCGGATTCAGAAAAGCGGCGTACGAGGATGCGGCGGCGTTACGCCGTGCCTTTACGATTATTCGTTTCAGGTATATTCGATCTTCACGCCTCAGCGCTCTGCCGAAAAATTCCCATCGTGCAACGACCCGCTCTATCTCTTCCCTGAATGTAGGAACGGTTCTTCCCATTCAGCACACTTCCTCCCCGAATTCCTGCAATGAACGCTGATGGTGATGCGCATTCCATCTGGTTATGGCTGGTGCCTCACCGTCGGCACTTACCGCTATCCTGCCGCTGCAATATTGCACATACAGTGTCCTGTCGAAGCCGGTGCTCAGCGCGTGTTCCATTTCACTGCTCCCGCAGACGTCCACGGAAGTTGTCATCAGTGTCCAGCATCCGTGTCTTGCCGTGAGTTCTCCGAATCTGTTCAGCGAATTTACGAGCAGATCCGTGCCCTCTCTCCACCTGACTTCGCCGGTGAAGAGTTCGGCAATAGATGAGACTGCAAGAAATGAAACGCCGTGCAGGTCAGCCTCGGCCATTGCGGAGCGTGAAATTGAGTTCAGCTGATGAGCTGTGAATGCCCTTGCCACCCTTATCCTCGAGAGGAATTTCTGCGTGTCGTACCCGCATCTTTCCGCAAGTTCGGCGATATCGTACGGATTGAATGCATTACCGCCGTCAACCCATAGAACGGTGCCATCTGAGACGCACAGTGACTTGAAAACGGTGGAGTGCAGTATGCGGTTCACGGCAAGACTGTCGCCATGTAGAAGATAGCTGCGGCCGCTCTCCATCAACTGTCCGGGGCACTCGGCAATAGGCATGTACGCGTGCACACCGCTTGCGTCATCACCAGGATGGACGAAGGAGGCATGCCGTGGATTTACTGTTTGCATGTAAATATCCAGGAGGCAGGGTTATTTAAACGGCGACAGGGGGAGAGGTCGCCGAAAGATGTTAATTCACAGCTGCATTGCAAATTAAGTGCTGAACACACCCGGTGGAAACGTGATTCACATTGTCATAAGGCACGATAAACGATCGGAGATAGTTTTATGCTTTGACCGTGATTGAGGCAACTATGCCTGCCACTGTTCTTGTAGGCCTTCAATGGGGAGATGAAGGAAAGGGTAAGATTACCGACTTTATGGCCGGGATGGCGAATGCAGTAGTGCGCTTTCAGGGAGGAGCGAATGCAGGCCACACCGTGGAATTTGACAACAGGCGCTTCAAGTTTCACCAGATACCGTCGGGAATCCTGCACAAGGGTGTCACCGGCATAATAGCCAACGGCTCAGTCGTGGACCCGGGCGAACTGCTTTCGGAGATGGAAGGCATAGAGAGCAAGGGTTTCAACCTCTCGAAGCTCTACATAAGCGACAGGGCGCATATGGTGATGCCGTACCACAAACAGCTCGACGGTGCGGAAGAGATGCTGCGTGGAGCGAATGCGCTGGGCACGACGAAGAAAGGGATAGGCCCCTGCTATGCAGACAAATGTGCACGACTCGGTTTCAGGATTAACGAACTGCAGAAGCCCCATGAACTGAAACAGAAACTGGAATTTGTCTGCAGGGTGAAAAGTGCATACGCTTCCGCCCTTTCACTGGATGTGAAAATAGATGCGGACGAGATATACGACGCCTTACTGAAATTCCATGCCGTCATTTCAGGCCACGTCAGGGATACAGCCAGCATGATTAATGACATGATGTCAAGAGACAGGAAACTGCTCTTTGAAGGTGCGCATGGCATAATGCTTGACATCGACCACGGCAATTATCCGTTTGTCACTTCATCGAATACAGTCGCGGGGAATGCATATTCTTCGTCAGGCATGTCGCCGAGACATAGGATAAAAACCTTCGGTGTACTGAAGGCGTATTCTACCAGAGTGGGCGCCGGACCCTTCCCGACTGAGCTTTCGGATGAGGTCGGGGAGCATCTTGCGCTCAAAGGTATGGAAGTCGGAACCACGACCGGAAGGCCCAGGCGCTGTGGATGGCTGGATCTGTTCGCAGTGCGCCACGCAATTATGGTGTCCGGGGCAAGCGAGGTGGCGCTGACCAAACTGGATGTTCTATCGGGCATCGACAGGCTGAAGGTTGCAGTGGGTTACGAATACGAAGGCAGGAAGCTCAAGGACTACCCGTCAGATGCTTCGGTGCTTTCATCCGTGAAACCGGTGTACAGGGAATTCAAAGGCTGGTCGGACGAGCTGGACGAAGGGATGGATCGGTATTCCGGACTTCCGGAAGCGGCGAAGACCTACATCTCGTTCATAGAAAAATTCCTCGAAGTCAGAGCGAGGATTATTTCGGTCGGGCATTCCAGAGACAGGACTATAGTGAGGGGAAAATTCGCCATTTAATGGCCATGCCGCGGCATCCGAGTCGTGCTACACTTGAGTAAAACAGTCTTGCTGCGCAAGATTAAATTACATGAATCAGAGTTTAAGCGCATGTCTGAGAGAAGATCCAGGGAAGTCTATGCAGGGCCCGAGAGGGCGCCGAACAGGGCATTCATGAAGTCGATGGGACTGACAGACAACGATCTGGAACATGCCATCGTCGGAGTGGCCGCGGCATGGAATGAGGCAGGACCATGCAACATGCATGTTCTATCACTGGGCGAAAAAGCGAAGGAAGGCATTAGATCTGCGGGCGGAACTCCGCGCATGTTCACCGCCCCCGTTGTTATTGACGGCATAGCGATGGGCACGAGAGGAATGAAATATTCGCTTATAAGCAGGGAGCTTGTCGCAAACACAGTGGAACTCACAGTAAATGCACACGGATATGACGGTTTTGTCGGCCTTTCAGGTTGTGACAAGACCAATCCCGGCATGATGATGGCAATGGCCAGGCTCAACCTTCCGTCCATTGTAATGTACTGTGGCACCACGCTTCCCGGAAGCTACCACGGCAAACCAATCGCCATAGGAGATGTTTACGAAGCGGTTGGAGCATACTCGGCAGGCAACATGTCCGCAAAGGAGCTGAAGGTCATGGAAGACTGCGCCATACCCACGGCGGGAGCCTGCGGCGGTCTCTACACAGCCAATACTATGGCCATGATGACGGAAGCACTGGGCCTCGCGCTGCCCGGAAGCGCTTCACCTCCGGCGGTGGAAGGATCCAAAACGAGTTTTGTGTTCGAGACCGGCCGGAAGCTGATGGATCTGCTGGAGACGGACCTGAAACCCAGAGACATACTATCGCACGAATCATTCGAAAACGCCATCGCTGTGCTCATGGCTTCCGGAGGCTCGACGAATGCAGTTCTTCACCTCATTGCGATAGCGAGTGAAGCCGGTCTGAAACTTGACCTTGAAGAGTTTGACAGGATAGGCGCGAAGGTCCCGGAGATTGTGGACATGAAGCCATCCGGCAAATACGTCATGGCCGATCTCCACAGGGTCGGCGGCGTTCCGGCGCTGATGAAGAAGCTGCTTGATGCAGGCATGCTGAGAAATGATGCGCTGACTGTGACGGGAAAAACGGTTGGAGAAAACCTTTCAGTGCTGGAGACGAATGGCATGACGCAGGAAGTTGTCCATGAAATATCATCACCGATATACCGCCGCGGAGGAATAAAAATATTGCATGGTTCCCTCGCTCCTGATGGTGCCGTAATCAAGGCTTCCGCTTCCAGAGTTGAGCAGATGACTGGCAAGGCCAGAGTCTTCGATTCGGAAGAAGATGCATTCAACGCGGTTATGAAGAAGAGCATCAGGGAGGGGGACATAGTCCTCATAAGATATGAAGGACCGCGCGGAGGACCGGGTATGAGGGAAATGCTGGCAGTAACGGCAGCAATAGTCGGCCAGGGGCTTGGAGAGAAAGTCGGCCTCGTGACAGACGGACGGTTCTCGGGTGCCACCAGAGGCATCATGGTAGGGCACGTCTGCCCTGAAGCGGCTGCAGGCGGACCCATTGCGCTCGTGAAGGACGGAGACAGCATAACCATCGATACGGAAAACGGCAGACTGGATGTCCATGTGGACGAAGCCGAACTGTCGCGGCGCAGGAGTGTATGGAAGAAGAAGGAGGACGGCGCGGGCCCGGGTCTGCTGCGCCAATATGCTGCCCTGGTATCGTCTGCTTCTGAGGGAGCGGTGCTGAATCCGCGGGCCAGCTGAAACACCTGTTGCGCTTGCTACAGATTGCACATATTTGCAGAAGTGGATACATCGGCGGATCATGCCCGGCTGCCTGCACCGTGCCTTTCCGCCCGACCAATGCTATCAGGTGCATTAGCTGATGCGCTTGTCCAGATCCTCGCCGCCCTGGAATATCCCCTGTGCCTTTCCATACACATCCGCGAGACCGGAGTAGTCTTCTGCAGAGACAGGGATCATCTCGCTGTACGCACTTATTTCCTGAAGTGCCTTATACACCTCGATACTGAGGACTTTTGATGCCTTTGCATCGGAGTTCATGAGATCCTCGTACAGCCCCGATTCCGAACTTGACCATTCTATGATCTTTGCCAGCTCGTCTCCCGTCACTATGTCAGATTTGGAGAGTATATTGAGCGCGGGCACATCGAATCTGAAATTTACGCTTGCAAAGAGCATGGCGGAAGAGACAAAACCCGAGGGCGTCTTACACATAGTGGGTTCAGTCACAAACGCAAGAATGCTCTCGTCCAGCCCTAACTTCTCGATAACAATACTACCTGATTGCCTGTACGCAAACAGCTCAAGCTGACCGGGGGTGTCAACGAGCAGATAGTCGCTGTCAAGCTTCTCCACAGGTTCTAGGACTTTGTCCATATTAAGCGCGAGAAGATCGGCCGCAACAATCTGAGCGCCGTTTGGACCCAAACTGTATTCATTCATCACACTGTCCAGTTTCACCCAGTCTCTTATATCCACATCAGGTGAATAGGGCAGCTTATCGGCCCCCGGGTCCAAATTCATAGTGACGGCATCATAGCCGTTATCGTGCATCCAGTTCTGAAAAGCCGCCGTAAGTGTGGTTTTCCCTGCACCTGCAGTGCCGACGAATACGATTTTTTTCATGATCTCACCACGATGTCTTTGGTATATCCTTGTAGATTAATGTGTTCATCTTGTCGCTATGATCACATATTGTCCGAGATTATCAAGCAATGCAGCATAAATATGTGTTACGCGCGGATTCATGATGGCAGATGCATGCCGAGCAACTGTCGATGTCAGGATCACATAAGTTCGAAAGCGGGCCCGGAGGGAGATTCGGACACTGCGTGTCATTCGAACCCTCGACCTTTCGGTTAAGAGCCGATTGCTCTACCTAGCTGAGCTACGGACCCGTGAAGCATGAACATGGAGATGAACTACTGCAGTCCACAGGCACATACAACTGACCTTTCGGACATGCATGATTCAGGCACTCCAGATGATACACGCTCTCAGCGAATTCACCCATAACATCAGGGGGGTTAAATTGATTGTGCATGTGGAACTACGGCATCGCGAAATGTATCACTTCAGCGCCCTCTTCTTCAGCCGCTCAACATACGATGGTAGACCTTCCACATCCTTTGATTCGCCAATACTGAGCGAAGAAATGCGTGCCCTGACACGGTCATCCGGCCTTACGCCATTAGACGCGAGTCCGTGCGACAGTGCACGGCACAGCTGCCCTCCCTTCCTGTCCCAGTCAGTGAGTATGATGGCCCTTCTGTACCTACGCCCCAGTTCTTCGCACATTTCGAATATCGTATGCCTGCCGTTGAGAACGATTATTTCGCCGCCGATGCCGAGACTTCTCAACGCCTTTCTGTCGTTCTGTCCCTCCACGATAATTGGAGTCTCCGAATTCAGTTCGCGAAGATCCGCGATGACCTTTTCCATCTTCTCAAGAAACTCGCGGGAAGAAGTCATGCCGGGCGCCGCTCTGCTTACAGATCTGTGCACTCATAAAAAAAGGTTTCTTATAATGTCCCGGCTATCAATCAGCGATGGCCTCAGAAGAGTACAGGGTCAACTACAGCGAAATAACAAAGATATACAGGAACGAAAGGAAAGATGTGCTGACCGAACTCCCCGGCGATTTTTACGCGAAGGCCCGTCTCTACATAGAGGAACTGACGGCGGAGGAGGAGAGAAGCCGCGAGAACAGCGAGCTCTCTGCTGCCGCTAGATCACAAATCAATGAGGCGACTAAACTGCTGAGGCACATATGGGAATTCAGGACCAGGAAACTCATGCTGCTGGCTGTGAGCCAGAGACATCAGGCCGAAGTGGAACTCCGCGGGCTCGCAGACGAAGAAAGGGCACTTCTCTCGAAGGCAGTATCCGTTGTAAGACTGCATGAAAAGTCATCACTCGATGGAAAGCCTCAGAAGGAAGAGTATGTTACAGCTGCCAAAACAAGCGTGGAAACAGTGAAGGAGCGCGTCGAAACTGTAAATGAATATCCTGAACCGCCGGCCCAGATTGCCGCTGGGATTGCACACACAGATCATGAGATAGATCATGAGGTTGGTGAGCAGAAGATGGTCCTGCTGCGATTCATCAGCGACGCTCCGAAATTTTCAACAGAATTCGGTGATTTCAGTTTGAAAAAAGGTGAAGTGGCAAACATACCGGCACAGTATGCGAAAATACTCACGAACAGAAAGGTTGCGGTGGAGATTGCATCTCATGGCATTTGATGGGCAAACATACATTGCTGCTAGCTAGGAAAGATTAAGTCCTGGTCCACTTTGATCGTAGGTGATACACTTGAATGAAAACGAAGAGATGCTTCGCTTTCTGGGGCTGCGCTCTGTCGATGATCTGTTCTCAGACATACCGGAAAAGTTTCGAACGGGCAGGCCCGACATACCCGAAGGCATGAGCGAGATGGAAGTCGTTTCGTATTTGAAGAATGTGCTCGACTTGAACGTGAGTTCTGCGGAATACACATCATACGTCGGCGCCGGAGCTTACGACACGTTTGTTCCGGCGCTGGTCCAGCACGTTATAGGGCGCTCCGAGCTTTACACTTCATATACACCCTATCAGGCAGAATTGAGCCAGGGGCTGCTGCAGCTCATATTCGAATACCAGAGCATGATGAGCGAACTCACAGCCATGGACGTTGTCAATGCATCGCTTTATGACGGAGCCAGCGCGACAGGCGAAGCTGCGATGATGTGCACTCGCATTCGGGAGGGTAGCAATTTCCTGATTCCAAGAGCCATGGCGCCATGGAAGAAATCAGTCATAGCCAACTACCTGGTCGGAACAGGAGTTACACTCAGGGAATACGGCTATTCAGCAACAACTGGCCAGGCAAACACTGATGAACTGAGGACCATGGCCAGGGAGGGAGCCTGCGGCGCCTATGTCGAGATGCCGAATTTCCTAGGCATCTACCAGGAGGACATCATGGATATCAAGAACAGCATAGGGAATGTACCGCTTGTGGCCGGTGTTAACCCACTTTCGCTTGCGACAGTAGTTCCTCCCGGAGAGTACGGTGCAGATATCGTCGTTGGAGAGGGGCAGCCGCTTGGCCTCGGACTTAACTTCGGCGGCCCTTATCTCGGCATTTTCGCCTGCAGAAAGGAGCATGTGAGAAAGATGCCCGGCAGAGTCGTCGGCGTGACGGTGGACGGGGAGGGGAGGAGGTCATTCTGCCTCACGCTGCAGGCGAGAGAGCAACACATTAGACGGTCAAAGGCAACGTCCAATGTGTGTACCAATCAGACGCTGCTTTCTGTTGCCGCCTCCGTATACATAGCTGCGATGGGCACCAGAGGACTGAAATCACTCGCTGATACCATAGAGTATAACAGGTCACTCGCGATGGATGCATTTGTGAAGGCGGGTTTCATTGTGCCGTTTCGCGGGTACGGTTTCAATGAATTCGTCTTGAAGACGAACAGCAAACCGGAACACATTGCAAAGGAGATGCTCAGACATCACGTGATTGCGGGCCTGCCGCTCGGCGACATATTGCCGGAACTCGGCAACGCATCCCTCTGGGCTGTAAACGAGAGAACGGATGGTGAAGAAATACGGAAACTGGTCAAAGCAGTCGCATCGGTAAATTGAACTTTTCCCAGGCTCACTGGGAAGAGCCGCTGCTGAACGAGATCGAGGCACCTGCTGTATTCGGTTTCGACAACAAGATCAGGCGGCCCTCAGCCAGAACAGACAAGGGTGTGCTAGAGAGAAAGGTGCTGCACCTCCCCGATGTATCTGAACGATATCTGATGAAACATTACGTCAACCTCTCGCAAATGAATTATTCTGTAGACAACGGCCCTCACCTTCTGGGCTCATGCACAATGAAGTACAATCCAAAGGTTTCAGAGAATATAGCTTCGCTTGAAAAAGTAGCTAGATTACACCCGTTGCAGCCTGTTGAAACTGTTCAGGGCGCACTTCGCATCTTGTATGAGCTCTCACAGGCACTTTGCAGAATATCAGGTATGGATGCAGTGTCGCTGCAGCCTGCCGGTGGCGCACAGGGTGAATTTGCAGGCATGCTCATGACGAAAGCGCACTTCGAGAAAAAAGGCGAGAAGAGGGATACCATACTCGTGCCTGACTCCGCTCACGGCACGAATCCCGCCAGTGCCGCCATGGCAGGTTACGAAGTCCGGGAGCTGCCGTCAAAGGACGGTATGGTCGATGTCGGTCTGCTCAGAAAATCTGTGGATGACAGTGTCGCAGCCATAATGCTGACCAATCCGAACACGCTCGGGCTCTTCGAGGAAGAGGTTGGCGAAATTGCGGACATCATGCACGAGAGGGGTTCGCTGCTCTATTACGACGGAGCTAACATGAACGCCATCATCGGCAAGACGAACCCGGGCGCGATGGGTTTCGACATCGTTCATTTCAACCTCCATAAGACATTCGCGACTCCACACGGCGGCGGTGGGCCCGGGGCCGGCCCTGTCGGCGTAAGGCAGCATCTCGAAAAATTCCTTCCAGTGCCTGTAGTCGTGCACAGAAACGATTCATATGATCTTGATTACAACAGGCCGGAGAGCATAGGCAAACTCCACTCCTTCTATGGCAACTTCGGCATTCTTCTCCGGGCATATGCATACATTCTCATGAACGGCAGCGACGGGCTTGTACACAACAGCGAGACGGCAGTGCTGAATTCCAATTACCTGATGAAGCGCATTTCGTCCGCGTATTCGGTTCCGTACAAGCGGCTGAAGAAACATGAATTTGTAGCCAGCGCATCCGACATCAAGTCAAAGCGAGGCGTCAGCACGCTGGACATTTCCAAGAGGCTCATTGATTATGGCATACATCCTCCGACGATTTATTTCCCACAGATAGTAAGCGAGGCGCTGATGATAGAACCGACGGAAAACCTGTCGAGGGACACACTGGATGAAGTCGCGCGCATGTTCATTGAGACGGCCTCGGAACCTGCGGAAGTGCTGCACACCGCACCCCATTCCACCGGGCGCAGCAGGATAGATGAAGTAAGGGCGGCCAGGAACATGGTGTTCACCTGGAAGGAATTCGAACAAAGGGGGAGCGGGAAGTGAGCGTGCGTCGCGAACCGCGTCCGATGGGGCGCAGGTGATTGCACGCCCCGCAGACCATTCTTCATCGTTTTCGAAGGAATAGACGGAAGCGGCAAGACGACCGTATCGCGGTTCATTTACAACAGATTGAGGAAAGTCTGCAGCGTTAAACTCACATCAGAGCCTTACGACAGAACGATTCTTGCAACGGCGGAGGCCTGCGAGAGGAAATTCGCTGATGCGCCAGTATCAGCAATAGACTGCAGCGCACTGCTGTTCACACACGACCGGGCAGTGCACACGCTCAACATCAGACGGTGGCTGACACAGGGGAAGACGGTGTTGTGTGACAGGTATTTCATGTCTACGATAGCATACCAGGGGGCACAGTACAGATTGAAAGGCGTGGACCGTTCTTCGTGGCTCCGCGCCATAAACAGACCATTCATGGATGCTCCCGACATGCTGATTTACATGGACAGTGATACATCAGTGGCAATCAGCAGGATAAGGAGCAGGGGCGCTCATTCGCCTTTGTTTGAGAACGAACAACTCCTCCGCGAGACCGCCGCGTCGTACAGAAGAGAATACCGTGCATACCGTGGGGCGAAACTGAGCATAAATGCGAACGGACGGGCATCGGAGGTTTGCGAGGAAGTGCTCTACGCAATAAAAAGTGCAATGGAGCTGAGCTGATGCATCCGGCAACCAGAATATTTGGAAACAGGGACAGGAGACTCGGTGGCAACAGGGTACTGCTGTGCATCTCGGGAAGCATAGCTGCGACGGAGACTGTAAAGCTGTCAAGAGAACTCATCAGGCACGGCGCAGAAGTCGTGCCGCTGATGACTGAAGCGGCCACGCGGATTATAAGCAGAGATGCGCTGCGGTTTGCATGCGGCGTGGAGCCTGTCACGGCGCTTACGGGCGAAGTTGAGCACATATCGGCATTTGCCAAAGACAGGCAGAATGCGGTTGTGGTTGCGCCTGCGACTGCCGATGTCCTAAGCAAAATTTCGCACGCAATCGCGGATGACGCCGTTACGACACTCTGCCTGAACGCACTCGGCATGAACGTCCCTGTGATCGTTGCGCCGTCCATGAGCTCGACGATGATGAACAACCCGTTTCTCAAGAGAAATATTGAAAGCCTGAGGAGACAGGGCGTCAACGTGCTCCCGTCCATTATTGCTGAAGACGAGGCGAAGCTTCTCGACAACGCGTTCATCGTCGAGGAGGTGGCAAGATGTTTCTCAACAGGGACACTTAGGAGACGCGGCGTCCTCGTTGTCGGAGGTGCAGGCGAAGAGCAGATTGACGACGTCAGGATGGTGACAAGCAGGAGCACCGGCAGGACGGCGATTGAGATTGCAACTGCCGCCTACGAGCAGAAGGCGAATGTCACATTGTGGTGCGGCAGAATGGACGTTGAAGTGCCTTCGTACCTAAAATGCACGCCGTTCAGGACCCTTTCTGATTTGCGTGCAATGATTGCTGACAGGAAATTCGACATAGTGATCGTTCCTGCGTCCCTGCCGGACTTCATACCCGAAAGGAAGAAAGGAAAGATGCCGTCGACCTCCGACTTACAGCTCAGGCTCAAAAGGGCACCGAAGTTTATCGAAGAAATAAGGGAAAAATGCAAAGTACTGGTCGCATTCAAGGCCGATGTCGGGGACGAGGCGGCCGTTGTGGGCAGCGCCAGAAAGCGGTTGAAGGAAGCGCGGCTTGATATGATAGTTGCAAACAATCTGGCACACGTGCGCGACGACACGACCAGAGCACATCTGATAACGAAAGAAACAGATGAACTCGTTGAAGGCACGAAGAGAGAGCTCGCTGAAATGATTGTTGGTATGCTCCCTTCACTCTGATCAACATTACCGCCTGTTCATTTCGAGAGCGTGAAGAGTTTATGGTCGGACCCGACGTTGAACAGGCCCAGCCTGGCCCCTGCGTCGATCCATCCGTACGCATAGTTGAGGCACGCAAATGCATTCACGAAATCGCCTTCCGAAGCGAAGTGCTTCGAATCGCTGTAATAGTTTTTCGCCATGCTGAGGTAGTCTTCCGCTGCTTTGCGCAGCAGTCCTTCTTCCGGGACGGATATTATCAGCTTTGAAATTGCCTGTTCTGTGATTTCGGTATATCTGCGCAGTTTCTCGTCCGTGATTCTGTCTGTTTTCATGTCACCTTTACACTCTCTCCGCCGTGCTTCGTTTCTCTTCTTCTCACATCGAGCATGATCGGCACCTGAAGTCCTGCGCCTATACCGATGCATACCCCAGTGGCGAGTCTGGGTACCTCCTCCATGAGTTCCTCCGTCAGCCCTTCAATCGAAGTGTAGACTGCCTTCAGATCATTCGGGTTGGTTATCCTGAGTATGAACTGCGTGTTGCACTGGCTCAGCACATTCTTGTCTACCTTTGCCGCCCTCTGCGTTATGACCATCATGCCCAGTCCGAACTTCCTCCCTTCCGCCGCTATTGTCCGTATGATTCTGCTCGCATCAGTCTTGCCCTGCTGTGGGCTGAAATTGTGTGCTTCTTCGAGAACAGCGAGGAGCGGCGGTATCCTGTCCCTCTTTCTCAGTTCAAAGAGCGCGGTGAGTATTCTCCTGACGAAGAGACACTGGATTTCCGGAACTGCTCCCTTCATGTTGAGTATTGTTGCCATGCCGCTGTTCACTATCTCTGTCATTTTCGTTCCTTCGGGCGCAAAAATGTGTGCCTCCTCCAGATTCTTCAGTTCCGCAATGAGCTGGAGAGAGAACTGGCTTTCGTCATTTTCCAGTATCTTCATCAGCGTATCGATGCCGTAGCCGCCCTCCTTCTTTGCCTCCTCTATCGCCGAGGAGAGAATCGAGAGGTGTGCCTTGCTGTCGCCGATAGAAGTGATCGAGAGCAGTTCACGGGCTGTGAAATTCGAGCACGTAAGGCGCAGCTCCCGCGCGCCTTTGTTAATCTCTGTGTTGAATGCAAATTCCACAACATGCTTCCCATAATTGAATACCGCGCCGCCTGCAGGAGCACTCTCCCTGAGCGTCCCGTACTCTCCATGCGGATCGAGTATGAGCACAGTCACTCCGTTCTTCACGAGTTCCTCTATAATGACACCGGCAAGGTAGCTCTTGCCTCCTCCAGTCTTCGCTATAACCGAGATGTGCTTCTGCACCATGGTGTCGATGTCCAGCATCACATGTATGTCGCGGCCTCTGAGTGAGCCGACGTATGCGCCATTCTTCCTGAAACTAAGGCCGAGCGTTGAGGATATGGCTTCATCGGTGGCACGGAATACCTGTGTCCCGGGTGAAACCGGCGTTCCAGGTGAACTGATACCGCCCTTTCCATCCGGATATCCGAATACACGGACAGAGCCGATAGTAGTCCTCTCGAATTGCACGTTCTCCCCGAGGGCTATGCGCTTTGCGCCTTCGTCCGAAAGATCCGTCCTGACTTTTACCTCCTGTACTGTCCCCAGTATCCAACCGTAAGATTCGTGCTGTACCTGGACGTATTCGTTTCTCTCCACATTACCTGTGACGACGAATTCGAATTCATACGTGCCGGCGTTGCCGAACACAATACCGAGTGCTTCCTCTTCAGGACCGGCAAAATGTGTAGAATATGCTGACTCTGCTGACTCGACCATCTACGTGCATCCCGGCAGCCGTATGAACGGGCATTCTTATTTAATTGTCGACTCCTGCTTAGCGCCGTTGCATAAGCGAACAGCACGTTGCCTTTCCTTCTCCCGACAATGCGGCGGTACAGGCAAGATTGATTTATGGGCCTGTCATTGCGTTCAGATCGATTATGCCTGTAAAGGAAGTTCACCTTCTTGAGGACGGTTATCTCGAACTGGATATGGGAATGCTCGTTTACATGAAAACACCCTATTACGGGATAAAATACATGGCAGCGCTCAAGCCGCTGCTTGTCAGGACGGATAACGAAAACATTATTGTTGATACGGGCATCGCTCCACTGCCGGACAGTCTCGCAAAACATGTGAGATATACGAAGAAGAAGGATATTGTCGGAAGTCTTTCCGAATTTGGCCTCACTCCTGATGATATTACAATCGTGGTTAACACACACCTGCACATGGATCACTGCGGGAACAACAGGTTATTCAGAAAAGCGAGATATTTTGTCCAGAAACAGGAATTGCATTATGCAAACAATCCTGATCGGTGGATGAGAGGGGGCTACGTCAGGGAGTTTTTCAACGAATTGCAATTCGAGCTGGTGGACGGGGACAGCAACATAGCTTCGGGCCTGAATGTGATTGAGACGCCGGGCCATACACCGGGCCATCAATCTGTAGTCATAGAGGCCGGCGGCAAACGGATTGTATACATGGGTGATGCATGTCCCCTGATGGAAAATCTTGAGCGCCGTGATGTGACAGGAATAATGTATGATCCGAAGAGTGAGCTAGCGTCCATAGACAGGCTGCGGGCGATCGGCGGAGATTACATAGCTAGTCACGATCTTCTGCAGATGAAATACGATCTGGTCGTCGTCGGCTGATTCCCTTCAGCCAGGCTCTGGCAACGTTCCTCATCAGGACTGCAGATGTCACAGGCCCTACGCCACCGGGTACAGGTGTCATTACTCCAGCGATCGGAAAAGCGGAGTCGAAGTCGACGTCACCGGTGATATCCTGTCTGCGTTCAGATCCCTGCACCGGCAATGGATTGATGCCCACGTCTATCACCGTTGCACCGCTCCGTATCATTTCTCCCGTCACGAGATGTGCCCTGCCTGCCGCAGCCACCAGGATGTCTGCCTGTCTGGTGTATTTCGCTATGTCGTCGGTCGCCGAATGACATAATGTGACTGTCGCATCGGCGTACTGTCCGCGCATCAGCAGCAGACTCGCCAACGGCTTTCCGACGGTGAGACTCCTTCCTATTATCACGACATGCTTTTTCGACGTAACTATGTGCTCGTGTTTCAGTATCTCTATCACGGCCTCAGCGGTCGCAGGGGCAAACATCGGCTTTCCGGAAAACAGCATTCCGCGGCTAACGCTGGTAAGGCAGTCAACATCCTTCTCCGGCGGAATGGCAGCACTCAATCTGTCGATGTCGAATCCCGGCGGTGTTGGCGCATGTATCATTATCGCATTCACATTTGCGTCGTTTGCACCCTTTCGGAGGAGGTCCGTGACCTCCCCCTCGTCTGCCTCGGCACCAAAGTGTGCTCTCCTGAATTCGATGCCGGTGTAAGCCGCCTCCTTCTCTTTCTGCCTGGCATAACTTTCCACCGAAGGATCGTTTCCGATGCTAACAGTCAGAATAACCGGTTTCGAACTGCCTCCACCGGCGCTGAGCAGTTCAATCGTCCCCGCCCTTATCGATGCCGCGATCTTCTTTCCATCTATCGTCCTGCAGCTATGCATGTCTGCCATCTCAATGTCTGAAAAGTCTTATCCCTGTAAAGACCATTGCCATGTCGTTCTCATCTGCCGCCCTTATGACTTCAGCATCCCTTATTGAGCCGCCAGGCTGCATCACAGCCGTAACCCCGCCATTGGCAGCCTCGTCGATGCCGTCCCGGAAAGGAAAATAAGCGTCAGAGCCCATGACGCTGCCCCGCGACTTTCCACAGCTCTTCGAGACAGCTATTTTCACGGCGTCAACCCGGCTGCTCTGACCGGCGCCGATGCCCACGGTCTTTGTTCCGCTTGCAAGCACAATGGCATTGGACCAGAGAAACCGCACGATTCTTGTGGCGAAGAGCAAACCGGCCATCTCCTCATCTGTGGGGGCTCTTTTTGTTACGATCTTCAAATCACTATTCAGGACCTCTGGGGTCTCAACCGATTGGACCAGATATCCGCCGATCACCCGTCTGACATCAAAATTACTGCCTTCCCGAGCAGGTTTCCCGCGATATGTTATGATGCGCAGCTTCTTTTTCTTTCTTAATATTCCAAGCGCTTCAGTGTCGTAACCAGGGGCAACTATGACCTCTACAAATTTCCCCGAGAGATAACTCGCGCTTTCTGCATTCAAGTTCCTGTTCACGGCAATCACAGAACCATACGCGGACAGGGTATCCGTTTCAAACGCACTCGAAAGTGCCTTGAAGGCATCGTCGGCTGTCGCGACGCCACAGGGATTGGCGTGCTTGACGACCACAGCACCAGGCAATGAGAACCCGGATATCAGCTCGACTGCCATGTTGACATCGAGCAGATTGTTGTACGATAGTTCTTTTCCACCATCTATTTCGGCAGAGAGTATGGAATCGTCGCCGCTGTTCCATTTTGTGTATGAGGCGGCCCGCTGGTACGGGTTTTCGCCGTACTTCAGTCCCGTCTTCAGAGCACCGTTCAGTGTGAGTCTCTCAGGAAATCCGTCAATGCCGAGCATCCCGGAAAGTGCTTCTGCGATCACGCTGTCATAGTATGCAGTCTTACGATAGGCGGAGATACAGAGCTCTCTGAGCAGATGATCTGAAAAAGAGCCGCCGTTTTTTTCGAGGTCCTGTACGACTTCCTTAAACTGCCGCTTCTCGGTTACAACAGCAACGTTCTGGAAATTCTTTGCCGCAGCTCTGATGAGAGAAACACCACCTATGTCTATATTTTCGAGCATGTGCTCCAGCCTGCGATTTGGCTCCCTGACAGCAGATTCGAAGGGATAGAGATCCGAAACCACAATGTCTATCGGCGGCATGTTGAGCGAAGAGAGTTGTTTCATATGCTCAGGGTCGCCGCGTACCGCGAGTATCGACGCGAAGATGGACGGATGAAGTGTCTTCACCCGCCCATCAAGGAGATTTGAAAAGCCTGTTATGTCAGAAATGCGCCTGACGTTTATACCATGCGTTTCCAGATACGCGCCTGTGCTGTCGGTTGCATAAAAGCCGATGCCGAATTTTTGAAGCTCGAGGGCAAACTCCCCCAATCCCTGTTTGTCGTGAACGCTGAAAAGTGCGTTCAGCGGCCTAATGAAAAACGCCTCCTCTTTGCACTCTGATTACCCTGATTGAAATGATGACACCGATTTAAAGGTTGTTTCAGAAATGAATGAAGAGACAATCGGTTTCTCCTACCTTCTGGAGGTGAAAATATATCTGGCTGGGACGTTTCTCTTCAGGCCCGTCCAGTACTTGCATCCGTTGCAAATGTAGCCGAGCGTCACGGTACCTCCATAAACAGTCATGTTTCTCAACCGTTTGAGTCTAGAGCCGCATATTGGGCACTTGTGAGGGAGACTGCTGTATCTCTCTTCCTTATATTTCAATTCGAGTTCGACCAGTTTCCTGGATATTGCGATTTTTCTGATTCTCTTGTCGCTTACAATATAACTGCTTTCCTCCCCTTTGATTTTCTGTCTTACCAGTTCACCAAGCTTCCTCTGAGAATTCACCACTCCGTGTTCATTGAGGCACGATATGATTGCCTTTGCGATGTCTTCTTCGCTCGGTAGCTTGTGCGACATTACACTGCCACCCATGAAATACACCATAATCTAACTTTCAGGACAGTTCTTTTGAAAAATACGTTAATCAGTTCGAAAATCGAAGAAACAGTGCATTCAATAACCAGGGCGTGCCTGGGGAAATGCATATCAGATTCCTGCCGAAATTTTTCACTTGCAGTCTCCAAACGGAAAACATCCACAATGTTCTCACATTGGAGAATTTAAACCCTGTGCCTAGACTCCTTCCTAATGCAAGATCACGCAGAAGTGAGGACTGGCTGTATTAGACCCATCAATATGCCTGTTGGAAGGCGTTCTATCAATTGCAAGCATCAGAACCAACGGGAGTAATCCATCGATTAAATTGCAATTAACAGTCATGACCTGAGTATAATATCTCAGAGCGCAATGAATCGCCTGATGGCCTCGGCTGGATTTCCGGAACGAAAGACAGCCGTCCCTGCAACGAGCTCGTGTGCGCCAGCACTTAGCAGCAGTTTCCCATTCTCGAGGTCAACACCGCCGTCTATCGATATTATCGCTCTCAGGCCCTCCCTGTCTATGTACCTGCGTGCCTCCTCGACCTTGGGTATCATTTCAGGCATGAATTTCTGCCCGCCAAAGCCTGGATTGATTGTCATTATGAGCAGAAGATCCGCGTCAGCAATGTAATCGTGCACTTTCACTATTGGTGTTTCCGGATTCACGGCCACACCTCGTCTCTTGCCGCAGTCTGCAATGAGTTTCAGCGTCTTCCGCATATCGTGCTTTGCTTCAGGATGAACTATCAGAAGGTCTGAACCTGCATCCGAAAATTGAGGTATGAACTTGTCCGGCCTTTCAATCATAAGATGAGTATCGAAACGCAGTTTCGTGGCATCTCTGATAGATTTGACAAGTGCTGGTCCGAACGTCAGATTTGGCACGAAATGCCCGTCCATGACATCTATATGGACGCTGCTGGCTCCAGCAGCGTCAATCATTCTGACTTCGGAACGAAGGTTTCCAAAATCGCTGGAAAGTATGGAGGGTGAGATGCTAGACAAATTGTCTCTTCTCCGTGGGTGTGCATGAAATCATCCAACTATTAAAGTTTCTGACAAGAGAAGTTTCGCGCCCAAAATATGAAATATGCCCTTCCTTGCGCGATGAAGTATTGTTCCTCCCGCACGTCTACTGATTCAGATGGTACACCAAAGTGAAAACTGAGGTAGAATAAACATATACACTGAAGCGGCAAGACGACACCTTTTAATGGGAAGAGTATGTCACCTACTGTTCCTTGAGCGAAGAAGTGACACACAGCTCATCAGAACACATGGATGGATGAATTGTCAGTCAAACACATAGGCTTCCAGGGAGAGCACGGTGCATACAGCGAACAGGCAATATTCGATCACTTCGGGCAAGATGTTGAGCCCGTCCCGCTGAGAACTGTCAGTGATGTATTCAGGGCAGTCGAAAATGGCGAAACGGAAGCAGGGGTAGTACCAGTTGAGAACTCTATCGGGGGAAATATCTATGAAACGTACGACATGCTTGCAGAAACGACATTGAATATTACTGGCGAAATCGTGCTGAAAATCGAACACTGCCTAATAGGCCTTCACGGAGCGCACCTTTCAGAGATCCGGACTGTGTACTCACACCCCCAGGCGATTGAGCAGTGCAGGGAATTTCTTACCCGGCTTGGAGTCAAGATGGTGGGAACCTACGACACAGCTGGAAGCGTACGCATGATAAAGGAAAAGGGCATGAAGGACGGCGCGGCGATAGCCGGTGAGCAAAACGCAGCACTGTACGGTCTTTCAGTCATAGAGAAAGGCATAGAGGGAAAGAGCGCGAACTACACCCGGTTCCTGATCCTGTCCAGGGACTCTCAACATGTAGCTGAACAGGCAAAGACATCGCTCATATTTTCAGTGGACCACACACCAGGATCTTTATACAAGGCACTGGCGCCTTTTGCGGAACTGGGCATCAATCTGTGCAAGGTCGAGTCGAGACCAAAGAAAGGGCATCCCTGGGAATACCACCTATTCATGGATTTCGAAGGAAACATGGATGATGAAGCATGCATAAACGCAGTCAGACGGTTGCGCGGCCTTTCACAGTATGTAAAAGTGCTTGGATCATATCCGATGGCGCTCCCTCCGAAAAGCAATAATGCTATCTGAATAACTCTGTGCGTTTAGATTTTTCAGCCCTGCTGCGTAAATCGAAAATATAATAGCGGCTTTACCGATACATACCGGAATGCCAGACGATGTCGAAAGGGTCCGCAAATATATTGCTGAACGGGGCCTGCCCGCAGAAATTGTAACGTTCGCAGAGAGCACCGAGAGTTCGGAACTCGCTGCAGCCGCACTGGGTTGCAGCGTGGCTGAAATTGCGAAATCCGTTGTTTTCACAGGCGCAGGGACGTTTGTCGTTGTTGTTTCAGGAGACATGAGAGTAAGCACATCGAAACTTTCATCTGCACTGGGCTCAAAGGTCAGATTGGCACCGAGGAATGAGGTGAAAAAACTCACGGGATATACTGCCGGTGGGGTTCCGCCGTTTCCGCACAACGGCGAGGTGCGCACGCTGATTGACACATCACTCAAACGATTCAAACACGTTTGGACTGCGGGCGGTGAAACAAACTCAGTCTTCAGGATTCCGGTTAAAAGGCTCATCGAACTCGCCGGAGGCGCAGAGGTCAGTGTATCGGAGCAGCTTGCAGATAAAAGCTGAAATTGCAACACAATTATGTCACAAACAGAGACGTTGTTTCCTGAAGGCAGTGTATCGTGGATTATTGCAGTTACGGAGTCTGAAACCACGCCGCATCATGAGTAGAGCAATGGCACGGCGCTTAGCATAAAAATGGATTTCAATCTCGTTCGAAGACAACATTGATGCTTGACTCGAACTGAAGTTTTTAAAAATATACGGATGCACAAAGCAATATACCTGTTCCATCACGATTCCCCCGAAACCGACCGTTTGCTGCGCTGTGCAACTCACAGAAAAAAGCGTACAGAAAAGTTTAAAAAGCAAGCTACTATGTCGCATACAGATGAACAATTGCACGACTGCTTCAGCTGTTTTTGTCTCGCATGATGCAGCCTTGCTTTTGTTGAACTGAGAGACACAGACTGCGATCAGTCTGTTGTCTCTCTATCATTCCAGGTGGTATTTTTGAGAAGTGAATACTCAGCTACTGAACGTTCCGCCCATGTGCGGATTGGAAACAATGTGCCTGCAGAGATAGAACCGTACGCAACAGACATCGGCGACGCCACGACTCCTTTCGGCAGAGGTGCTGTAAGCATACTTGACACCACACTGAGGGATGGCGAACAGACGCCGGGCATATCTCTCACGGAAAGACAGAAGATGGACATAGCAAGAATGCTAGATGACCTCGGCGTAAATACAATTGAAGCGGGTTTCCCGATAACATCAGCGGGAGAGCAGAAGGCCGTAAGTATGATTGCATCCTCGGAACTCGATGCCAAAGTGACATGCCTGGCACGCGCAGAGATAAGGGACATCGAAAAGGCGATTGACTGCGGCGTAGGCGGCATACACATCTTCATTTCATCATCAGACATACACCTGAGAGACCAGCTGAGAATTTCGCGTGAAGAGATGATGAAGAAGGCCGTGGATGCGGTCGAATTTGCAAAGGCACACGGCCTTGAGATTGAGTTCTCCGCGATGGATGCTACACGGACAGACACGTCTCACCTAATCGAAGTGGCACGTGTCGTGAGGGATGCCGGTGCAACAATGTTCGACATAGCGGACACGGTTGGCATATGTACACCTGAAAGAATGAGAGCACTGGTACGGGCCATCTTCGCCACTGGCATTGACGTCAGCGTACACTGCCACAATGATTTTGGACTGGCTGTAGCCAACAGCATTTCGGCTGTGGAGGCCGGTGCGAAGCAAGTGCACACAACTCTCATAGGCATAGGGGAAAGAGCGGGCAATACATCGCTCGAGGAGTTCGTGATGGCCGCGCAGAGGCTCTACGGTTTCAGTACGGGCATCAGGATCGGTAGGCTCGCAGAAGCGTGCAATTTCGTTTCAGAGATCACGGGATTCCCCATATCGGTCAACAAGCCGATTGTCGGGACCAACGCATTCGGCCACAAATCGGGCATACATACCCAGGGCATCATGGAAAATCCACTCACATATGAACCGTTCGATCCTGGCATCGTCGGAAGAGGCAGGTGGATGCAGGCGGGAAAGCACTCTGGGAGGCACGGCATTGCCGCGCAGCTCAATGCGCTGAACATCAGCCTTGGACCGAAGGAACTGGGTTGGGTGGTCAGGAAGGTTAAGGAGAGGGGAGACAACGGAAGCATCACTTCCACAGACGAACTGGTGCAGCTGGCACAGGCGGCCAGACAGACAGTGACAGGCGAGATTGCCATGCATGACGGAGGCGTATAAATGAAGCGAACCGCAGTGGAGAAGATAGTCTCCAGGGCCATGGGGAGGGATGTCCGTGCGGGAGAGAAAATAGATGCGCTGCCGGTGGACAGGCTCTATCTTAATGAGGTCATCGCGCCTCCTGCGATTCTAAACTTCGACAGGGATTTCGGTCAAATATTCAGGGAAGCGGGGAAGAAGCCGTATGTGTTTGATCGTTCGAGAGTGAACTTCTTCCCGGACCACAGCGTTCCCTCCTGTTCCGAAAGCGTGAGCAGGGGAATCGGACTGATGCACGAATTCTCCTCGCAGACAGGCGTGAAGATGTATCATGAAGGAGACGGGATAGAACATACCGTTGCAGGAGAAGAGGGGTTTGTTCTTCCCGGTGAAATAGCTGTGGCGACTGACTCTCACACGTGCACTCAGGGCGGACTTGGAGCTCTTGCCTTCGGCATAGGCACCACCGAAGCAAATCATGCTCTGGCAAACGGAGAACTGTATTCATTTACGGTGCCGGAGACCATACTCTTTTCGATTTCGGGCAAACTGGGAAGAGGTGTTTTTCCAAAGGATCTGATACTGCACATTCTTGGCATGATGGGAGAGGGCGGCTGTTCCAGGAGGGTTGCGGAGTTTTCTGGTGATACTGTCTCCGCCATGGAGATGGACGGCAGATTCACCATGTGCAATCTTTCTGTCGAAATGGGAGCGCGCAGCGCGTTGGTGAATCCCGACCACATTACGGCAGAATACGTCAGGCAGGCTTTCGTAAACACAGGCAGGCATTTCGACGAACATGCAATGATTAATGCGCGGACCAGCGACGCCGATGCAGACTACGCAGGAAGGGTGGATATTGACGCATCCACTGTCGAACCTACGGTGTCACTTCCACACTCACCCGCTAATGCGAAACCGGTCAGCGAGGTGCACGATGAGATTGACACAGTTTTCATAGGCTCCTGCGCAAATGCAAGAAAAACTGATCTTGAAATTGTGGCGCGCATACTCAGGGGAAGACGGGTGAGCAGCAGCGTGAACCTGATTGTGATACCGGCAAGCAGGAGGGTGTTCAACTGGGCCGCTTCGAACGGCATTCTCTCAGCTATAGCGGATGCTGGGGCAAACATAGAGTCGTCGAACTGCGGACCCTGCTTCGGCAAGCACATGGGTGTTCTCGGTCCGGGAAACAGATGCCTAAGCACAAGCAACAGGAATTACAGAGGCAGGATGGGTGCCGATGACGCGTTCATCTACCTGTCCTCTCCGGCGGTGGCAGCTGCATCGGCATTGGAGGGAAGAATAACAGATCCTAGGAATTACATCGGTGATGACGCTTGAAACTTAAAGGCAGAATAGTGAGAAAATTCGGGAACAACATAAATACAGACTTCATCATACCCGCGAATCTGCTTCAGGAAAGCTGGGAAGGCAGCTTCTTCGCGGAGCATGCATTCGAAAAGTATGATCCAGGCTTTGCGGCGGCGTGCAGGAAGAATGAACGGAACATAGTTGTGGCAGGAGAGAACTTCGGTTGCGGCAGCTCCAGAGAGCAGGCAGTGTATTCACTGAAATTCAATAATGTCGTGGCCGTAATAGCCTTGTCCTTTCCGGATATATTTTACAGAAACGCCGTCAACAACGGCCTTCCGCTGCTTAAAGCACAGAGTGTTGATGAGATGAGTCCCGGGCAGGAGATTGAGATAAATTTGGAGGACAGGATCGTGCTTTCGGAATCCGGCGAACGCCTATCGTCGCTTCTCGTGGATGACAAGGAGCTGGAAGTCGTCATGCGCGGCGGCAATTTGGGAATGGCCAGGAGCAGACTCAAAGAAAGACTCTCTTCCGGAAGGTAGGGTAAAGACGTGCCACTGAACATTGCGATCATGGAAGGGGACGGTATCGGACCCGAAGTTATGAGGGCAGTATACCCGATCATTGAAGCAGTAGCAGATAAATTCAGCTTCGAAGTCAAACTGGAGAGCGCGGACGCCGGCGATCGGGTAAAGAATGCCTCCGGCACGGCGCTGCCTGAGCGCTCACTGGAAATTATTCGTTCATCGGATGCCTGCCTCAAGGCTCCTGTCGGTCAGTGCGCTGCGGAGGTCATAGTGAAACTGAGACAACTGCTCGATTTGTATGCAAATATAAGGCCAGCCAGGAATCTGCCCGGCGTCGCTTCTGTCTGCAGCAACGTCGATCTCGTGGTCGTCAGGGAGAACACGGAAGATCTCTACAGGGGGATGGAATTTGAATTTGAAGGCGGGGCCCTGGCATTGAGACTGATCACACAAAAGGCAACAGCAAGGGTTGCGGAATACGCTTCGAAGCTCGCGGCCGGAAGAAACAGGGGGAAGAGGGTCACATGCGTGCACAAGTCAAATGTGCTTAAGGTAACGGATGGACTCTTTTCAAGAACATGCCGGGAGACGGTGTCAAAGTTCGGAGGCGTGAGATATGACGAAATGCTCGTCGATGCTGCCGCCATGAATCTGGTGCGGGACCCGGCAGCATTTGATATCATAGTCACATCGAATCTTTATGGTGACATACTTTCAGATGAGGCGGCGCAGGTTGTCGGCGGTCTGGGCTTCGCACCTTCAGCAAATATAGGGGAGGAGCATGCCATATTCGAACCTGTTCACGGCTCTGCCTTTGACATAGCAGGGCGTGACGTGGCCAACCCCGTTGCACTCATACTGTCAGGCGCCATGATGTTCAGGCACCTGTCCATGAAGAAAGCGGCCAGTGAGTACTCCGGAGCGGCTGAAGCCATCGAGGCTGCAGTGTCGGAACTTCTGTCGAAAGGTATCAGTACGCCGGACGCAGGGGGGTCGTGCACGACGTCGCAGTTCGGTAAGGCAGTGGCGAAAGCCATCAGAGAGACGCACGATTCAGCCTAGGCACCGTACTTCTCATTCCACCCTGCATATCCTTTCAGCAGCGGCATCAGTTCCAGGCCCTTAAGCCAGTTGAGCGATCCGGTGGAAGCGCTGATTTCATCGAACGCCGGAATGCCGTCCGGACGCAGACCACTGGCAAAAACCATGAGCGGGACAGGATCGCATGTGTGTTCTTTCGCAGAAACGGGCGTCGAATGGTCTCCGGTGATTGCCAGAACAACGTCATCTCCAGCCTTACTTATTATGTCGCCGAGCATTGCGTCCGTCCTCTGCAGTATGTCCACTTTACCGCGAGCGTTGCCGTCATGTCCTGCAATATCAGTGGGCTTGACATGCACCAGGACAAAATCCTTTTCTCTGAGCATCGCCAGAGCAGCCTTGCCCTTGGCTCTCAGATTCGTATCCATACCGGCGGTAGCGCCCGGAGGCGTGACAACTTCTCCGCCAAGAGCCTTGCACAGCCCTATTATCAGGCCCTCTGCGGCAACCGCGCCGAATTTAAGACCGTGCTTCTCTCTGAATGGTTCGATTGAGGGGAATGTGCCGCCGCTGCGCGCAACCACCGCATTGGCAGGCGGCAGGCCCTGTTTGATTCTATCCCTGTTTATCGCGCTGTCTGAAAATGCTTTGCCTGCGATTCTTGTGAATTCATTGAGTATCTTTGCCGTTTTAGCCGAAGCGGCGTCTTTACCCTTTGAAAGCTGCAGTGGCATGCCGGTACTGCCAGGGTCTGTGTCGCTGACCTTTGGTCCTAGCCCCTTGCCGCCGATGACTAGCACGCACCGGTGCTCGGTGCTCTCCTTAAATCGCACGTGCGCTCCGTTTATATGCATATCGGAGACGAGCGATGCGAGCTCAGCGGTCTCCGGCTCCCGAATCCTTCCGGCCCGTCTGTCAGTGATGACTCCCTTCCCGTCGACTGTTGCGAAATTACACCTGAAAGCTACTTCCCCGGGTTTCAGTTTCATGCCTGCACCCAGTGCTTCAAACGGGCCCCTCCCTGTATAGAAATCCCGCGGATCGTAGCCCAGCAGGGAAAGGTGCGATGTGTCGCTGCCAGGCACAATGCCAGGTGAGATGGTGTAAATGAGTCCATGCATCGCTTTTCCCGCAAGCATGTCAATGTTCGGCTTCAAGGCAGCCTGCAGCGGCGTCTTACCACCAAGATCCGGCGTAGGCCTGTCACCGAGGCCGTCGCACACTATTAACAATATTTTTCGTTTCATCATTTCATCTCCGCGTTGTGTGGCGCTCCCATGCCTCAGAAGGCAGACGATCATATACGCTCGTGTCAGTGACGCCGCTCTTCTTTTTAGAGATGATATTCCTTACCTGCGCCACGTTTAGTTCCCAGTAGTAGATGCGCCACATCTTGCCGTTCGGTATCATCGTCTCCTCCCAGTCACTGGACAGTATGCCTGCATCATGTAGCAGATAGAACACCTTTCTGTCGTCGGGCTCTAGCGCGTTGTCTATTACCTGCAGGTCAAAGCCGAAATACGAGAGCACCATCTCTGCTATCCCGTCTGATTCTGCCGGGCTCAAACCGGTCTTTGCCTGAATGGCTGCAGAAAGTATTTCGGCATTCACCAGGTCATTGGCTTTAGGCACCACGTTATGCACACCGTCTTCTTTGTTCACAGCATTAACGCAAACTCAGAATTAAATCTAGCCCATCTGACGTGCCCTGCCATCCGGCAGGAATTCCAATACGGACAGGCTAGAAATAAGTAGTGATTGAGTTTTGTACGCTGAAACCTGGCAGTTGCCTGAAGGTGCAAAATATGGAAAAAGAACAGTACCCTAAGGGAAGAATAGGCGATATCTCATGCCTGGGCATCTGTCACCCCACAGAAGATCCGGAGAAAGTAGTGACGGCCATACGTAACCTTCTCGGACCTGATGCAAGATTTGAACTGGTAGTCGCAGAGTCGCACTTTGGTCTGCCCATGAAGCTGGTCACTGGACGAACGGAAGGCAATGCGGCGTTCACACATATACTATCAAGATTGACAGGGAAAGATATTGATCAACTACTTAATCAGCTGGACCAGAGGATGGATGATTCGAACAGACTTCATATGAGATTTGACAAGCAGTCTGCCTTTGCCGATGCTCCGGTACTGTACTCGTCGGCGGACCCGGCATCTAGGAAACAAAGGGATTCTGTAGACATTGAAATACGTCTCATCACATATCCAGGGAAAAGAGAGACTGCAATCGGCTTCATCAGTAGATTAATAGACGAGGTACGGAATAAGCAGGGGTAGCCAAGACTGGCCAAAGGCGCAAGGCTTAGGACCTTGTCCAGCAGTGGTTCGCCGGTTCGAATCCGGCCTCCTGCATCAGCATTCTTCGTCTGCGATTCTCCGCTCAACCTCATGAAGACGTATCAGACACATTCATGAGGAGAGATGCAGTCTTGCAGGTTTCCGCAACGGTGGTGATTGAATTGTGTAATGCAAATATTTACTACTAGTAGTAAAAGCATTAATTCATAAAGTGCGATAATCGCATGAGGCAGTGCAGACGAATGAAAAAATAAGCATATCTCTCGATGAAAATATAATCAAACTAATAGATGCGGAGATAGGAGACGTTCCAAGAAGCAAGTACATTGAGAATGTGCTCAAGACAGCCGGTTCCCTGTTTGAGGCTTTGTGGATATTTTCAGATGAGTTTGAAAACATTACGAAATTGGAAAGATGACTTACAGCTCACACATCACAGCCTCTGGGTAGACCCCTGCACAAGCATGAAGGATATCTGTCTGTTACAGAGAATGCCCTGCGCTTCTATAACGATAAGATGGATCTCTTGTTCATTATAGAAAAGCGCTCAATAAAGGACATAACTGTGACGTGCGGTGAGAGATTCAGAGATTCACGTGGACTCATACCACCGCTCAAAGTTGTGCTAGAAAACAAGGTAATATATCTTTTCACCAAGACCATTGGCAGGAGACGATTGGGAGGGGGCTGGATGTTCAAAGGGGAAAATGAAGCTCTGGAAATGTGGTTTGTAGGTGATCCGCATGCCTGAACGCTTAGTTTGCAGGTTCGTAAACCAGGCGGCAATCACATTCAAACTCTCAGCATAACCGACGATGGAATCTGCAACTATCGAAATGTGTTAATTAGACCTTCACTTCTTCAGCCATTAGGAGAGCCGTTACACAGATCAAAAAGAAAGCACCGGATGTTCCGTAGGATTGTCACTCTTTGAAGGAAATATAATCCTTCATAATCCTGCCAAGTTCCTTTGTTGTGGGATTTTCCGAAACCAGCAGTTGTTCGGCAACATTTGCCCTGCTCGCGGTCGACTTGTTCTGGTTCAGCTTTGTAACACCCTCAAGCTTTTCAATCGCTATGCTGAAACCAACTGTCGCCTTCAACAAACTCCTGAAAGGCTCATCGCCCAGACTTTCTATCAAGTTAGCATCGCTGCGATAGAAACTCAGCAGTCCTGCAACAACCTCTCTTGTTCCTGCATCATCGAGCACACTTGCAGTTCCAGTGACGTGCACCGCGACGTAGTTCCACGTCGGCACCTGATTCTTCTCGATATACCACGAAGGCGATATATACGCATGCGGACCTTGAAAAACAACCAGGACTTTCTGCGAGTCCATGTCCTTCCATTGCGGATTGGCCCTTGCCATGTGCCCAAGAAGGACATCATGATCGTCTGCCTTCTCTGCGTAGATGAATGGGGTGTGCGTCGCCCATGGGGCATCCTCATGCCGTGAGAACATCACACCGAATGAATTCTTACGGATGAATTCAACCTTAGCATGTTTTCCTTCCATGATGTAATATTTTGGTACGTACACAAGCACTAGTGAGGATTAGATAGAATAAGACGTTTATGTCGGATGCTGAACATGTCTTTTCGAGTCCAGTCGCTTTAGCACGTCGAAAGTTAAGTGGAAATGGATTTCTCCCCCGAGTGCATTCAACTCGCAGGGAGGTTGGTTGCGGCTACGCAATCACTGAAAGTTAAAGAACGGACCTTCGACGCTGAATAGTGACGCCTGCATGAATGCGGACTCTGTGCCTGTGACTGCGTGCCCTGGCGTCTGCTCGTGCCCCACATCGCTCATGCTCTGCAGGTCGTATCTTATTTCCTCCGCTATGTCGGTATTGAGGTAGCTCGCGATCTGGTCCGTTATGTGCTGGCAGACTGCCGTGATGATCTTTGATATGCCGTTCTGTATGATCTTGAAACCCTCTTCAACCGTAAGGTCCTCGGAAATCTCAGTCAGTTTGTTGTTATCTATGACTACGACGGCATCCGACATGACTCTCAGTTCCCTGAGCGTCTCCTCGCAATGCGGTCTCATCTCCTCCGCGAAGGGCTGTATGCCTACAGAGAGGACAGTCAGATTCATCTCCTTGGCCACTTTTGAAACAACAGGCGCCACTACCGAACCGAATGTTCCACCCAGGCCGACAACCACGAAAACGATGTCTGAATTTGACAGTTTCTCCCGTATCGCTCCGCCGTAAAGCTCTTCGATTGCATCCATGTCTTCCGGCCTGATCAACAGCGCCGAACTGCACGAAATCGAGCAGAGCCTGTCCTGATTATCATTAAGGGCTATCGTTTCTATGCCGGGGTGGTCCCAGTATAGCCCCTCGACCACATTGTTGCCCGCGCCGCCGCAGCCAACAACGCATACTTTGGGTTCTCCGATTCCGCCCACAATGGACACATCCATTCCTTCCTGGATGAACTCTCCGAATTCAGACATTTGTCTCCTCCTTTATTTATCCGAAATATCCCGAAGGTGCCCATTGTTTAGGAACTGTACGTGCATCCCATCCCTTCTGACAGCCGCTAAACTCTTTCCCTTCTCAGTGCTCGCGGTCCACTTGCACCAGCTTTTCCCTCATGTCACAGATAGACTCCATGACTTTCTCGAGCCTGTTCTCCCTGTTTATGGTGTAAGTCTTCATGATGTAGCTTATCGCATCCTTCAAGGACACGAATAATCCGTTCTTCACCATCTGCTCGAGCAAATCCGCTTCAGCCGGGGCAAGAACAACCATCACCCTTTTTCCCCGCTCTTGATCTGCCTGAGAGTCATCAGACAGTTTCTCACCGTTCTCCTCGGTGATAAACCGTCTTATCGACACTCTTGCGAGCTGGGACCTGTTGGCGATATCCGGATGCGTATCCAGGAATTCGTCGATGGTCCTAATCTCGTGGTCGTCAAGACGCAGAGATATCCGGTTGTCCGACATTATGCTACACTCCTTCGGGTATTTGCGAAGTGAAGATAACAGTCGGATAGTATATAATATTTTTGTTGTGCGTCGTACATTGTATGACGATTCGTCAGCCAGTGAGTTCCAGCGATGCGTTTCGAGTCACCAAGACAGGCGTTCGAAGTGCATTCTGTGACGTTCTTATGCCCCTGGGTGCATCCACCGGCGGTACTTCGATGGCATTCAGACAAAAAGTTTGCTCATGATGAGAAGAGGACAGTATGTGTGCATGACGTTTCGGCCAACGGCACTATGAATCCAAATGTGGCTGTTTCACAATAGTGTTAATGAAGCTGAGAAAACGGCGATTTCAGAAGAGATGGCAGTGCTGCCTGACCCAACGATAACCACATCACCCTCGCTCGCATGCATCTCCCCGAACACGGCATTTTCGAGTTCCCTGTCGTTTACATGCTTCATTTCAGGCGGTATATAGAGGCCCTTCTTCCTTACAATCAGCGTGGTGGCACCAACACCGCCATTGCGAACAGCCTCGTCCCTCTGCATTATGCCGTTCGTCACACGTTTTGAAGCGGATTTGACAACGGCGACACTCGAATGACCCGAGAGAGAAAGGCTGCAGTTTTGTATGCCCATTATCGCGATAGGCAGAGAGGAGATAACACGTTTCCCTTCAGATGTCACGACGTTGCCGGAATTGTTTCTTGCAATAAGCGAGTTCGTTTCCAGATCATCCAGCAGAGTCCTTATGCTTCCCTCACCGATCCCGATCTCAGAGGCAAGTTTCGCTCTTCCTGTCCTTCCTGCTTTGTCAATCAGCGTCAGTGCTTTAAAATAATGAAAGGGGCCAAATTTCCTTCCTGGCCCCTTTTCCGATTTGCCGCCCATACGGAGCAGTTCAGAAAACCGATAGTTCATCCCTTATTATTCTCTGTGTTACATACTTATCTGTGTTGTCTAGGTATTCCGATAGTATGCTTTCTGCCTCGCTTGACCATCTGCCGGGTTTCACGCCGTTGCCCAGTATCATATCTACATTGCTGGAGAGCGGTTCCGAAACGGGCTTGCCAATCTGTGAGAGTATCCTGACATTAGCCTCGATAACATCTCCTCCTGCAACCTCGCACACCTTCGCGGCCACCTGGTTTGAGAGCAGATTGTATATCTTGCCAACGTGTGTAACAGGATTCTTGCCTGCAGCTGCCTCAAGACTCATCGGCCTGAAAGGTGTGATCAGCCCGTTCACCCTGTTACCCCTTCCGACGGAGCCATCGTCCCCATTCTCCATTGATAGGCCAGTGACGGTATTGTAGTATATGCCACTCTCATAATCATCCGCGGTATTGACATTGACGACCACTTCACGGGAGGTGATGCGCACCGCAAAGTCTAGTACCTTCTCGCGCAGCTCTTCCTTGACGCTAACGTAGTGATCTCTGTCTCGAATGCGTCTGCCGATCATGGCGACGGCACATGTAACGACAATCCTGTCACCCCGCCTCGAGGTCATAACCTTGACATCTTTGCCGGCACCAGGTATGCTCTTCTTCAGTTCGCCGTTGATATATCTTTCAGTTTCTAGCGTAATACGCTCTGCTTCAGTAAACGGCGCGAAACCGACACCAAAACTTGTGTCATTGGCAAGGAGCTTCTGTGTCTCGTACACTCCCCTGAGGTCCACCGAGCCCGGTCCAATTTTCGTAGCAATGATGACATCCTTCTCGGTGTTGAGTTCGCCGAATGTATTCTTAAGGTAATTTCTTGCAGCCTCCTCGGCAATATCCTTGACCGGGACTTTGGTGCCGTTAACCGAGTCAGTCGCTCTTCCGACAAGAAGGATGTACACAGGCTCCGTTATGACACCGCCGCCGAACGCGGGAGTTGCCTGACCGCCGACTATCTGGCACTCATCGGTATTGTGGTGCAGAACTCTGCCGAAATTCTTCAAGTAATATCTGCTCAGCGCCCTGCTCACCTGCTCCGATATGCCGTCAGCCACACTGTCTGGATGGCCAATGCCCTTCCTCTCCACCATCTCCGTCTCTTTCTTCTCAACAGGCTCGGATTTCAGATCTCTGACTGTGATATTCTTTGCCAAATTACTAACTCCCTTGTAACCTCTTTTAACGCTCCGATATTTTGATCGTTAATAGCTGTTTGTCCGAAATGTATTCCATATGGAATATCCAGTTCAAGAGGCACATACGAACAGCTTATTCATTTTCTTGGAACGTATCTCAGGAAATCTCTTGCAACAAATGATGACGGGAAGATGCTCCTTGCCTGCTCGCTAAGCAGGCCAGGGTCATCATATCTTCCCCCGATGTGTGTAAGGTACAGTCTCCCGACCTCTGCCTGCTTTGCCGTCTCTGCCGCCTCCACACATGTCGAGTGCTTCGTTTCAAGCGCTCTATAGCGCAGCCCGCTGTCGAAGGTGGAATCGAAAACAAGAACGCTCACCATATGCATGAATTCCGTGATTCCTGCAGTGGGCCTTGTATCCACGGCGTAGCCTACTGAGGGGCCGGGGCGAGGAGGGCCCATTACCATCTCCGGCCTGATTACTTTCCCGTTAACTGTGACAGACATACCCTTTTGGAGCCTGCTGAACAGCGGCCCTGGCTGAACACCGAGTCTGCGCGCCTTTCCCGGATGGAATCTGCCCGGTCTGTCCTTCTCCTGCACCCTGAATGCGAGAGAAGGAGCATTGTGTTCCGAATCGATGGCGCGGAGTGTGAACTTCCCCAGGTCGACAGCACGGACTCTCCCGTCATGCATTTCAACAGCACGTATCGGGAACGTGTTATTCAGCAGGCCCGCAGTTCGCATCGCCTTCAGAAGGCGGACCAGCCCTGCAGGTCCGAAAAACGTCAGCTCCTCCTTTCTTCCGGAAAATTGCATGGACTGTACGAGCCCCGGTATACCGAGCATATGATCACCGTGGAAGTGAGAGAGTGCTATCCATCTCACCTTCATGTACGAACGGCCTGAAAGCATCAATTGCCGCTGAGTTCCCTCTCCGCAGTCAAGCAGCATCATCCTGCTGTCATCCAGTATCACTGCAGTGGATGAAACATTGCGCTTCCTGGAAGGCAAGGTTGCACCAGTACCGAGAAAAAGCACTTCCACAACATTCTCTCCTTGAGAGGCTGAAACTGTCACAGCTCACTGTCGTTTCAGGTTACCATGCAAGTCTGTCCAGTTCACGTTCCGCCTTCGTTGCCTTTTTGTATTCTTTGTAATGATATTTGCAGAGATGTGCCCTGCCACTGGCGTTTCCCTCCAGCGAAAGCTTTGCCTTTTTATCTGCTTCCCTGGCCGAAACTGATTTCATAGCAGGTTCCCCGCAACCGGCAACCGAACATGATTCTGTCGAGCCCTTTCTTAATGCGTGCCTTTCAGCCATCGCTTTGGAAAGATACATACACATTAATAAATCAATGCAGCACCGGGGGAGTGGGACATAAGTCGCCCACGGGCTATCTCTTGAGAACGATAACATAGGCTCTTTTGCCTATGTATTTCTTCGGTGCATCGAGCTTTGCAGAGTTGCCGAACTTTGTGATCTTCCGCTCATAGAATACCTCAACCTCGTCTTTCAGCAGTATCGTGCCCTCATCCACCTTTATTTCGCGCGACATGTTATGACCGTCAGAGCATGGACAACGTGCGTTTAAGCAGATTGCCCGTCTGTCTGCATATGGATATTGATGGATATCCATATATACCTTTGCGACCATTACTGTTTGTGCTGACAAACGAGCAGCTCGACCGTTTCCGCAGTGAATTCGATTTCCTTGTGAAGAAGTACAGGGAACAGTACGCCAGGCACACCGCAAGGGACTGGAGTGAGTATGAGCAGTCATATGAACAGCGGATAAAGTGTGCTGCAAGGGAACTGTACACTGTTGTGAAGAGTGCATCGTCAATCATACTGTCTGCTGACGGCGGCACGGGCAGGCCGCCGAAGGTGACGCCCGAGCAGAAGGTCGTCATACT